>JAKAEN010000164.1 GCA_021818355.1 Actinomycetes bacterium
GGTCGCGGTCATGGGCTGCGTCGTGAACGGGCCGGGAGAGGCCCGCGAGGCCGACCTTGGAATCGCCGCCGGAAGGCACAAGGGGCACCTCTTCATAAAGGGCAAGATCGTACGCGTCGTCCCCGAGGAGCGCATGGTGGAGGAGCTGGTGGCCGAGGCCCAACGCCTGGCCGCCGAAGGCGTGGAGGCACGCCTCGCCGCTGCGGACCCGGGCGCGCAGTCCGAGGCCGACGCGGACCGCAGCGCCCTCTTCCAGCTGCGCGGAGCGGACGTGAACCAGTCCGAGGAGAAGATCGCCAGGATCCGCCGCCGAGTGGGCGAAGAGGGCGAAACCCAAGGCTGAGCAGGTAGAGGAGCTGCCAGGCGGGCAAGTACGCTTTAGGCATGCGAATGACCCGCCTAGTTGCAAAGACCCTCCGTGAGGCCCCCGCGGACGCGGAGGCCGTCTCGCACCGCCTGCTGGTGCGCGCCGGCTACATCCGGCGCATCTCCTCCGGGGTCTACAGCTACCTCCCGCTCGGGTTCAGGGTTCTTCGCAAGATCGAGTCCATCGTCCGCGAGGAGTTCGACGCCGCCGGGGCGCAGGAGCTTCTCCTGCCGGCGCTGCAGCCGATCGAGCTCTGGGAGGAGAGCGGCCGGACCAAGACCATGGACGACGTGCTGATGCGTCTCGAGTTGCGCGGCGCGGACTTCGTTCTCGGACCGACGCACGAGGAGGCGGTGATAGCCACCGTCGGACAGGACATCGCGTCTTACCGGGACCTGCCCGCGACCGTCTACCAGATCCAGACCAAGTTCCGGGCCGAGGCCCGGCCGCGCTACGGCCTGCTGCGGACCCGCGAGTTCATCATGGCCGATGCCTACTCGTTCGATGTCGACCAGGAGGGCATGCGAGCCTCATACAAGTCCGTCTTCGACGCCTATTGCCGCGCCTTCGACAGGCTGGGGGTCACTTATTATCCGGTGGAAGCCGACGCAGGCAGCATCGGAGGCGACGTCAATCACGAGTTCATGGTGCCCGCCGCCATAGGCGAGGACCACTTTGCTCTCTGCGGGCACTGTGGTTACAAGGCCAACATCGAGGCGGCGAGGCGTGGGGTGGCCGACCAGCAGGGGACTGTCGCCGTTCCCGAGATGGCCGAGATCGAGACCCCCGGTGCAACCACCATCGAGTCGGCGGTCGAGATGATCACCCGCTCCGGGCACCCCATGACCTCGGCTGACATGCTCAAGACGTTCGTAGGCCGCGACGACCAGGGGGGACTGGCGGTCTTCCTCGTCCCCGGCGATCGTCAGGTGCGCCTGCCCCGCGGGTACACCGCTCTGGACGCGGCCATCTTCGGGGACCATCCCTTCCTGCACCGCGGATACGTGGCTCCCATGGGGATGCAGGCGCGCAAGGTGAAGGTCTACGCGGATCATTCGGTCCGGGTGCCTCGCGGGTGGACGACCGGGGCCAACCGTCCCGACACCCACGTGATCGACGCGCTCATCGGGCGGGACTTCGAGGTCGATGAGTTCATGGACCTGGTGGTGGTGGAGGACGGCGATCATTGCCCGCAGTGCGGCGAGCCCCTCAGCCTGGTGCGATCTGTGGAGGCCGGCCACACCTTCCAGCTTGGGCTCACCTACCCGGAGAAGATCTCCTCGGCCAGGTTCTCCGCCGAGGACGGAAGCGAAGCGATGTATTTCATGGGCTGCTACGGCATAGGAGTGTCGAGGCTGCCCGCCGTCGTCGCCGAGGTGACCGCGGACGAACTGGGGCTCTGCTGGCCGATTTCTGTGGCGCCTTACCAGGTCCACCTGGTGGCGATATCGCATCTGCGCGATCCCGAGGTGGCGAGAATCTCCGAGGAGCTCTACAGCTCGCTCGGGGCGGCGGGCATCGAGGTGCTCTTCGACGATCGCGACCTCGCGCCGGGCGTGAAGCTGAACGACGCCGACCTCATGGGGATCCCGGTGCAGCTCGTGATCGGCCCGAAGGGGATCGCCTCCGGTGTCGTAGAACTCAAGCGCCGCAAGGATCAGAGCCGCCGCGAGGTCACGGTCCTCGACGCGGAGTCCGCCGTGATTTCCCTGGTGGCGGAGCTCTTCGCGGAGCTTTGAATTCGGGCCGGTTTCCCCCTCACGAGGGGTCGCCGGGTCCGACTAAGATGTCGGGGCAAGTGTTTACAAGCGTGGGCCGTGTGCCCACGCTTGTGCGTCTAGGGGGATTTGCCCCGGCGATGCGGAGAGGAGGGAAGAGCCATGGCGCAGAACAATCAGGCCCGAGCGGCCTTGGCCGAGCGGCTCTTTGCCCTCATCGGACCCATCGCGGAGGAGAAGGCACTGGAGGTGCTGGACGTCGAGTGCGCCGGGGATGCCATCCGGGTGACCCTGGACGATCCCTCCGGCCCTCTTGACTCGGCGCTCCTGGACGAGCTGACTCCGGTCATCTCCGAGGCGTTGGACGACGTCCCGGAGGTGGATTCCGCCTACCCGCGCAGCTACCTTCTCGAAGTCTCCACCCCGGGGATAGAGAGGCTTCTGCGCACCCGTGCCCACTTCGAGAGATTCGTGGGGTCACAGGTGGCGATCAAGCTCAAGCCTGGAGTGGAAGGCGAGCGCAGGCTGCAGGGGAGGATCTCCGCGGTCGGCGATGAAGGCGTGGAGATAGAGCTCGACTCCGGCGGCAAGAGGTCGGTGGCGCTCGAGGAGATCGAGCGGGCACGGACCGTGTTCGAGTGGCCGGCGCAGCCCAAAAAGAGCCTCGGGGCCAAGGGCAGCGCCAAAAAGTAGTGTTGTAGCCTGGATAGAGCAGCGCAAGCGGAAGGTGGTCGATCAAAGTGGCAAGGCTCGGTGGAGATTTTATGGAGCCCTTGCAAGCGATTGCGAGGGAGAAGGGGGTATCGGTTGACACCCTCCTCGAATC
Organism: Actinomycetes bacterium; assembly: GCA_021818355.1. Classification (GTDB taxonomy): domain Bacteria; phylum Actinomycetota; class Acidimicrobiia; order Acidimicrobiales; family Acidimicrobiaceae; genus Acidithrix. The sequence continues at coordinate 2,912 of JAKAEN010000164.1, forward strand.
GCTTGCCAATGCGCTTCTTGCCGCCTACAAGCGCCGCCCGGACTCCGCGGAGGAGGCCGAGGTAACCATCGACCCCGAATCGGGGGAGATCCAGGTTTGGGCGCAGGAACTCGACGAGGACGGAAACGTCATCCGCGAGTGGGACGACACCCCGACGGACTTCGGGCGCATCGCCGCTCAGACCGCAAAGCAGGTCATGTTCCAGCGAATCCGCGATGCCGAGCGCGACCTGAAGTACGAGGAGTACGCGGGCCGCGAAGGCGACGTGGTGACCGGGATAGTTCAGCAGGCCGACGCCCGCTTCACCTTGCTCAACCTGGGCCGGGTGGAGGCGCTCCTGCCCCCGCAGGAGCAGCTGCCCAACGAGCGTTACGGCAACGGCGCGCGGGTGAAGGCCTACATCGTCGAGGTCCGCCGTACCAGCAAGGGCCCGCAGATCGTGGTCTCCCGTTCCCATCCCGGCCTTATGAAGAAGCTTTTCGAGCTGGAAGTGCCCGAAATCGCCTCCGGGGTGGTCGAGATCAAGGCCATAGCCCGCGAGCCGGGGATCCGCTCCAAGATCGCGGTGGCCTCCAACGACCCGAACGTCGATCCGGTTGGCGCTTGCGTCGGGCCCCGCGGTGCGCGCGTGCGCATGGTGATGGCGGAGCTCAAGGGCGAGCGGATCGACATAATCGAGTACTCCGACGACCCTGCGGAATTCGTCGCGCGCGCTTTGCAGCCTGCCCACGTGCGGGACGTGGTGCTCGATGAGGAGACCGGCACCGCCCTGGTTGTCGTCGACTACCAGGAGCAGCCGCTCGCCATCGGCAAGGAGGGTCTGAACGCCAAGCTCGCGGCCCGCCTGACCGGCTGGCGGATCGACATCCGCTCCGAGGAGGAACTCGCCTACGAGGGCGAGGTCGCCAGCGAGCCCGAAGAAGGCGTCGGCCCCGAGGCCGAGATGGCCGAGGATCTCCAGGAGGAGGGCGAGGCCTGAGCCGCCGCCCCGTGGCGGAGGGCTCGATCCGGACCTGCGTCGTCTGCCGGCGTCGCGCGGCGCCGGAGGAGCTGGTGCGCCTGCGTTTCGAGGGCCCGGTGCTGAGCGCAACGGCGCACGAGGGCCGCGGATACTGGGTTCATCGCGCGTCACCCGCTTGCATGGATCGCGCCGCCATCGCCAAGGCGGTCACCGCGCGCGGGCACAAGGTGGCACCCGAGATGGTGCGGCTCCCCTAGAGTGCCTCGGAACTTGGGCTGAGCAGCAAACCATGTAGGATGGTAGATGCGGATTCCCGCCCGCAAACTCCGCCGGATCGCCAATAGGCGGCTGGAAGTGTGCGCGGCGGCATTTTGTCAGTCATAGAGACGTGTTGTTGAGAGGGCAGAAGTAGCAGTTGGCAAAGCGGATTCGAGTTTATGAACTCGCCAAAGAGCTGGGGTTGTCGAACAAGGGCGCAGTAGACCTGTGCAACGACATGGGCATTGGCATCAAGAGCCATTCCTCCAGCATCGAGGATGCCCAGGCGGATCGTGTCCGCCGCAAGATCGCGCGCGACGGCATCGGCAAGTACGAGCCGGCCGAGGGGCGCGGGCATGGACACGCCGAAGAGGCTCCTGCCCCCAGGGCCGAGGCCCCCGCTGCGGAGGCCGCGCCAGTGGAGCGCGCGCCAGTGGAGCGCGCGCCCGAGCGCCAGCCACGCCCCGTCGAGCGCCCGGCCGCACCCGCCCAGGAGAGGCGCCCGGCTCCCGCTCCGAGCGCCGACGGCCGCCCGGCCGACGCCGGTGAGCGCCGTCCTTCGGGCGGAGCCCCCGCTGCTCCCTCCCGGCCGGCCGCGCCCAGGGTGGTCCGCTCTTCCGAAACCCATGCTGCTCGCCCGGCCGCACCCGAACCGGGTGCAGAGCCGCCTCGCCAGGCTCCCGCGGCCGAAAGTGCCCCGAGCCTCGACGAGGAAGCCCTCAAGCGCCGTGGCCAGGGTGGCGCGCCCAATCGTCCTCGGGTCCCGCTGTCCCTTTCGGGCAAGCCGATCCCGCCGCCGCCGGGCATGACCAGCCCGCGCGTGCAGGGCGGCAGGCCCGCCGCGGGCGGACGCCCCGGCTATGCCCCCCGCCAGGGTGGCTTCGGTGATCGTCAGCCTCGCCAGCCCGGCCAGGGCTACGCCCCCCGCCAGGGTGGAGCGCCCTCGGATCGCCAGGGAAGGCCCGGCTTCGGTGATCGTCAGCCTCGCCAGCCCGGCCAGGGCTACGCCCCCCGCCAGGGTGGAGCGCCCGGCCAGGGCTACGCCCCCCGCCAGGGTGGCGCGCCCGGTCAGGGCGGCTTTGCCCCCCGCCAGGGCGGCTTTGCGCCGCGCGGTGGTCAGGGCGGCGCGCCCGGGGCGGGTGCTCCGCGTGGCGGAGCGCCCTTCGGTGCCCGTGGTGCCGGAGCAGGTGCCGGAGCAGGTGCAGGTGGCCGCGCTCCCGTGCCCCCCGCAGGAGGCTTTGCCGGCAGAGGCGCTCCGGGAGGCGGCCGTGGCCGCGCCCCGCAGCGTCCCGCCAAGAGGCGCTCGCGCAAGAACATGGAGGAGCTGGAGCCGACGCAAGTCACCTCCTACGTCCCCTCCAACGCGCCGGTGCCCGACTTCGAAGTGATCATCGAGCGCGGCTCATCGGCCCAGGAGGTCGGCCCCAAGCTCAACCGCTCCGCCGGCGACATCGTGCGCTTCCTGCTCCTGCAGGGAGAGCCCGTCACAGCCACCCAGACGCTTTCCGATGAGGCGATCGAGCTCTTCGCCGCCGAGCTGGGAGCCAAGGTGAAGCTGGTCGATCCGGGCCAGCAGCAGGAGGCCGAGCTCTACGCCAAGCATTTCGCCGAAGACGACGTGGTCGACGAGGAGGACCTGGAGCCGCGTGCTCCGGTCGTGACCGTCATGGGCCACGTCGACCACGGCAAGACCAAGCTTCTCGACCGCATCCGCGAGACGAACGTCGTCGCCAAGGAGGCGGGCGGAATCACCCAGCACATCGGCGCCTACCGGGCGGCGGTGGGGGATCGCTTCGTCACCTTCATCGACACCCCGGGCCACGAGGCCTTCACCGCCATGCGCGCGCGAGGTGCGCAGGTGACCGACATAGTGGTCCTGGTGGTTGCCGCCGATGACGGCGTGATGCCCCAGACCGTCGAGGCCATAAACCACGCCAAGGCGGCGGGTGCGCCCATCGTGGTGGCCATCAACAAGATCGACCGTCCTGATGCCGATCCCAACCGGGTCATGCAGCAGCTTTCCGAGCTCGGCCTGGTTCCCGAGGCCTGGGGTGGCGACACCATCATGGTCCAGGTCTCGGCCCTCCAGAACCTCGGGGTGGACGATCTGCTGGAGCACCTGGTGATCCTGGCGGACATCATGGAGCTCAAGTCGACTCCTCGCGGCCGCGCCAAGGGCGTGGTGCTGGAGGCGAACCTCGATCCGGGACGTGGCCCCGTGGCCACTGTGCTGGTGCAGAAGGGCACTCTCAAGGTCGGGTCGATCCTCATCGCCGGTCCCGCCTTCGGCCGTGTCAAGGCGTTGATAGACGAGAGCGGCAAGAGCGTGAACATGGCGGAGCCCTCCACGCCGGTGCAGGTGCTCGGTTTCTCCGAGGTGCCGAGCGCGGGTGACGAGTTCCGCGAGGTTGCCGACCTCTCGGTCGCTCGCCAGATCGGTGGCTTGCGTGAGCAGCGGATCCGGCTTGCCGGACTCAGCGCCCAGGCGGGTGCCGCTCCGGGGGCGAAGCTCGAGGACATCTTCGAGCAGATCAAGCGCGGCGAAGTCGCGACCCTCAACGTCATCGTCAAGGCCGACGTCCAGGGATCCCTGGAGGCGGTCACCGAGAGCCTGCGCAAGCAGGAGCGCCCCGAGGTGAAGCTCTCCATCATCCACCGTGCGGTGGGCGGCATCACCGAGTAC
>JAKAEN010000165.1 GCA_021818355.1 Actinomycetes bacterium
CCTCCGCTCGCCCATGCCAATACCTTGTCACCCTTCCACGGGCTTCTTCAAGTGTCCACTCTTTCGAGACAGGTCCAACCACCGTCGCCTCGTCAGGCGGAAGCTCCCATCCAAGGTATTTGACCTCCGAAACCTACGACGGACTCAGGCTGTGTCTTCAAAGCGGTCGCTGGCCACCTCGCCCTCCGTCAAGCCCCTTCCGTCCCCCAACCGGAGATGGCCCAAAACCCACAGGAAAAGCAGGACCGCTAGGTTCCCGACCACCAACTGGCCGAACAGGTTCCAAAACGTCAGGCGCCAACACAGGAACGACCAGATAAGAACCTGGGCGAAAAGGGCAGAAAAGACCTTTGAAGTCCGAAAGAGCCTCTCCAACCCCGTACTGAGCAGACCGTAGGCGAACGGAACGAGGATCAGGCCAAACCTGCCGAAATAGAACAGCGCCTCCCCGAGCGGGGTAAAGAGAGTGATCGAGCCGGCCTTGGCCAGACTCTTGCCCAGGAACGCCTCAGTCATCTCCCAGTTCGGGTCAACAATGGGCTTGGTCGGCCACAGCGAGCGCGGGACCGGCATGATCACCATCCGTCCCACATAGGCAAAGCCTTTATGGAGAGACGCACCCACGTCGAGATGTAGGAACCTCAGCCCGCGGCCGCCGTATGCAAAGTCGATCGTCAGCGTTCTTGCGATCTCGTTTGACACCGAGACCCGTGTGTACGCCCCCGAGCGGGCGTGACGGAGAGCCCCGAGCAACAGCAGGGCCCCTACGATCAAGCCGCCGCCCAGGAGGAACACCCGCCAACGCCCTCGCAACCTCGTCAAGGCCAGGATCACCGGGATCCCCAGGCCAATCATCAGCGTGGTCCTCCCGCCGAAGGAGACGACGAAGTCCAGGGCGGCACTTCCAAGGAGCAGGAGGTACGCCAGTCTGCGGTACCGAATGAAGATGCTCCCAACCGCAAGGAGAAAGAAACCAGGGAGCTGGGCAACCAGGCCGGCAGCAGCCGCTTCGCTACGCGGCCTCGTGGCCTGGGCATAGTTCTGCTCGATCACAGTTTCCGTGTACGCCCCAGTGCTCCCAAAAGCCAACGAATCCTTGATCATGTTTGCGAGCTGCCCCTCGCTCCCAGTCCTCATGACCGGCAACGCGATGTAGAGGACGGCAAAGAGCGTCAGAGCCCACCGAGAGAGCCCGACGTCAGCGAGAACAGCCCCGACCCGCCGCCACCTCGGCTCGTTGATTCTCAAACGCGATCCGGCCGCCTCTCCGAGCAACACGGCGCCGTATGCGAGGAGAACAATTCCGACGTTGCGCCAGACATCGTCGCCGGCATCAAGAACGACACCAAGGAGACCGAACAGCGCCACCCCGGCCAGGTTTGCGCTGCTCACGGAGAGCGCTCGCAGGGGCACCCATGGTTTCGCCAACAGCCGCATGGCCACAAGCCCGGCCAACGCTCCAAGGAGAATCACGTGCGACCAGCCTCCACGCCGCCCCACTCGCGGTCCTGCCAAGCCATCCCCACCCGCCGCGCCACGGCGGCGCCTCCCGTCGAGAATGCGGATCGCGCTTTCTGCCCCGCTGCGTTCCCTACGGATCCACGGTTCTTCTCTGCGTCGGTTACCGCACGGCCGTCTTCACGGGGCGGTCCAGTCACGATTGTTTCCATCGGGACTCGACCGTTCATTTCGTCGCAACCGCAATCAGGTTGGCACTGTAGATCCCGCCCAGGTCGTTCCCATAGGCGACCCTCAGGAACTGGCGAAGCCCGGGGTTGATCAGACCCCACCAAGCGGCCCTTCGCAGCCGACTGCGCCAGCCACTCCCCGGGGCCAGGGCCGGCAGGAACCGGAGCTTGTTACGCCCGAACCCGGCCAGCGTCAGGCTCTGCGCAAGGCTCTGGGGGGTGTAGGCCCGTTTGTGGGTGATGTCGGCGTATCGCCAGGGTGACAATGGTGCCGCTCCATTGGGCGCCTGAATGAGGAGGGTTCCACCGATCTTGAGTACCGTCCGGGCACCCTCCAGCAAGCGGATCGACTCTTCCTCCTCAAGATGCTCGAGAAAGTCGATCAGCAGGACGGCATCGACCACCCGGCCGAGGCCGGTGAGAAACTCGAAGCAATCGGCCAAGATGACACCTTCGAGGCCGAGAACGTCTTTCGCATACCGGACTTCCTCTTCGCTGACGTCAACCCCGAGAACACGCTGGTAGCCACACTCCCGCAGGGCGAGGAGGTTCCTGCCGTACCCACAGCCCAGTTCCACCACTTCGGCGGACCTGTCGGCAGGCAGGAGTGGAGTGATGTTGAGCTTGAAGTGCGAGACCGCGTCCTCGGTGAGCCGAGACGTGTCCTCAGCCAGGCCTTGGACCTGCGTCGAAAGGTAGCGATCGTAGAGCTTCATCAGCGGCCCCCCTCAGGCTCAACGCGGCGGGTTTCCCGCTCACGCGCCCACAGCTCCCGATAGACCGCCAACGTCATCTCGGCCGTTCGATCCCAGCTGAACTCTCGGGCTCGCCTGAACCCTCGCTCGGCTCGTTCCCCGGAGCGCCCGGCTGCAAGGGCCTCACTAAGTGCCCGCACCAGGTCCTCGACCGACTCCGGCTCAAAGTAGAACGGACATTCGCCGGAGACTTCCACCGTCGAGGGTATCCGAGAGGCGACCACTGGGCAGCCGCACGCCATGGCCTCCAGCAAGGGGATTCCGAACCCCTCGCACAACGAGGGGTACACAAAAGCACCCGCCGCGTTGTACAACCCGCAAAGCTCCGCGTCGCTGCACATCTCCACGACCCGCACCCAGTCCCCAATTCCCAACGCCGCGACTTCGCGCCGCTCTTGCAGCGACCACGCGCGGCCAACGACAACCAGCCCCACACCGTGCCCCGGACCCCAGCTCGCAAAGGCTCGCAGCAACGTCCGGAAGTTCTTGTACCCATAGCGCGAGCCAACGTAAAGGACAAACGGTCTCCCGGAAGGTGACCGCACTTGCTCCGGAGCGAAACACTCATTGCATGCCAGAGGGACAACCCGCGTTCTCTCCGGCGGGATGCCGTAGGTGCGGACGGCGTCAGCGCGCGTCGCCTCCGAGATGCACAGGACCACATCGGCCGCTTGCACGGCCCGCCGCTGCATGCCGTTGAACTGCTCGGTCGCCCGAAGAGCTGCCCCGTGCAGCAACGACTTGAAGTGTTCGCCGATGAGGTCATAGACGGTCACTGCCGTCGGCCCGCGCCACCCCGGGAGGAGGGTGGAGTAGGTGGAATGCCAAATTCCGCGGGGCTCGTTCCGCAATGCTACTCTCTGGACCCATTGCCGGAGTTTGGGGACAGCCTGAAGCCACAGTCGGCCGGGCCGAAGTATCCCCTCAACTGGCACCAGTCGTCGAACCGCGATGCGCGGATGGGAGGGAAGGTTTCCACGCTCGCCCGTGGCCAGCAACGTTACTTGCAGACCTGGCTCCAATTCGCAGACTCTCGGAAGGGCCTCGGAGAATAGCCTCAGGATCCCTCCGTGCCGAAGCACCGAGAAAATCAACCCATCAACGACGAGGTGCTCGTCGACGTTGCGCGACCCCAACCCATCAGAGACTGGGTTCATAAGCACGCTCCTGCGAACCCCCTCCGGCGGCCGCAATGCCCCGCCCATGTGGCGGCCGCTTCACACTCTCCCATCAAGGGCAAAAGCATCGACAACTGTTCGCTCCTGACCGCGAGGACCCCCGATCCCGCCAACCCACTCTCGCACCGCGACCCAGCGCCGAAGCGGCCACCCTCTCTGGCCTGGCTGATCCGATATCTTGCCCCGAGAATGCAAACATCCGCGTTCCCAAACCGCGTCGCTCCGGCCCCGATTCTACTCACCCGTGAAACCCCAAGGACGGGTGCGCTGTCTCACAAAGGAACGGCCGTACACCAGAGGGGCCAGCCACACGGACGTGGCCATGAAGGCGACGATCAATCCAATCAGAATCCCGTTCAACCCAATACTCCTCGACAACTCGTATTGCAGCGAGACCGAGAGCACTCCCTGTGCCGCCACCATCCAAAGTAGCGGCCGGATGCGGTTCGCGCTCTGGAGGACCATGCCGAATGTGTCGGACCAGACTCGGACCAAAAGGTAGGCACCGAAGAGTACGATGCTGCTTGCCGGAAGGTTCAGACCCGCACCCGGAGCGAGGACCTTCGCAATAACCGGCTTGAGGACATAGACACAGACCGTGGTCCCCACCACCAACAGTCCTCCCAGCATCAAGTAGCGACGAATCCTTCGATCCGTGCCCGCCACGGCGCCCTTGGCCAGCAATTCGGCGCAGGTCGGCCACAGCGCCATCAACGCCGAGTTGTACAGGAAGAAGGCCAGCATAAAGACCCTGTTGAGGATGTTGTACTCGACGACTTCCCTCGCTCCAAGGGTTTGGGACATGATAACGTAATCCATGTGAATGACGAACGCCGCCAAGAAAGAAAAGCTCCCGAAGCCACGCGCACGCTTGAGGATTTCTCGTATCACGGCCCATTGCGGCGCAGCGAGCTTCGACAAGAACGCGTGGCCGCTCGCGATCAAGGCGACCAGTGCCGGCGGGACCGCAACGGCAAGGATAGCCGGGAGGAGCCGGCGTGTGCTCTCGGGGCCGCCCTGCAGGGCCAAGATCCACACCAGCGTTAGGAGACTGCCAACGGATTGGTAGGCGTGCGCCCAGTAGCCGCGCTGCTCTCCGTAAAATACCCTGTAGGCAACACCTCCGAGGGCGCTGAGCAAGTACGCCACGCCCGCAGCGACCAGGATCGGGCCGGCCGTTGCCAATGTCGGGCCCACGAGTCTTCGCAACAGCAACGATTGTGCGGGAACCGCGGCGAACGCCAAGCCGGCGAGAAAAACGAAAAGGAGCACGCAAACCAGCAACCCAGTTGACGCAAGAATATGGCCGGACTCCTTACCCTTCGCCCGGGCCTCGGACAGCAGGTTCTGCACAGATGCGCCTATGCCAAGGTCCGTAAGCAGAAACCACGCCGCCAGAGACTGCACGATCGCGACGACGGCGTACTGCTTCACGCCAAGGTAGGACACCAGGAGGGGAACGCTGGCGAGCTGGACAACTACCTGGAGCAGCCTTGCGGCCCACGCGCTGCCGGTCACCATCACTTCCGGAGACAGGCGCCGCACTGTCTTCCATGCCGCAGATGGTCTCATTGCGAACCTTGGGCCACGTCAACCCGGCTTGCATTGCACATTTGCGAGACGGCTGAAGGAACCATTCCCCTGTTGCGAGTCTCCGATGGATCCTGGTGGACCGCCGTCACCGCAGACTCTGACTGGTTCGTGGAGGCACACCCCCCGCCTACCATTGCCTTCGCGGGCGCAGCCTCTAGCTGGCGGTCTTCCAAACGTTCAAGAGGATTCTCGCCCAGCCTGCAGAAAGGAACGGCCCATTTCACGGCTCGGAACCCCCTACCCGGTCCGCGGGCTAAAGCCCGGGCTACAGCCCATGGCTAGATTGTTGGGGGGACGAGGCCGAAGCCGCTCCGTTGCGCATGGGATTGCGGTACGATTAGGCTGGTCTTGCCGCGTCGCGGACGAGGGCGATGAACAAGCCGAGCATGCCGCCAAGGATCGCCGCGACCAGGATCTTGGTGACGCCACCGCGCGACGTGGGGGTTTCCGGCGGGACGGCGGGGGCGCCGAGACGGACATCCTCGACGTTTTCCTGCGCCTTGGCCAGGACAGCCTGGTTGTAAGCCTTGGCCAGCTCGGCGTACAGCTCCTGCTCGTGGCCAATGTCGCGGCTGAGTTGGGCCAGGCGCGTCTCCCGCTCGCGGGTGATGCTGTCGAGCGCACGTTCCTTGTCGCGAGTGAGCGTGCGGAGGCCGTTGGCCCGGTTCTCCTGCAGGTTTGCCAGACCGGCGTCGCGTTCCTGACTCAGCTTCTCCAGCCCACTGACGTCAGGTCCATACTCCTGATCGAGGCGCCCGACTTCGGCGCTGAGACCTGTGATCTCTCCCTTGAGCTGTTCGGCTCTCGGCATGAGAGTGAAGACGTCGATCTCGACCTTGCTCAACCGCGTGGACAGCTCCTGGTACAGGGGGTTGAGCTGCTGAGACACCAGGCTGTGCTGCTGCAGCTCCGACCAGTTGACGTCCTTGTCCTTGTCCTTGGCGTCGGCGAGCGTTTGCCAGAGGGCGTCGTCGGTGATTGCCTTGTGGACCTCGAGGTACTGGGGCGCGGCGGCAAGCTGCTTGCGCACCGCCTCCAGCTCGAGCTTGCGCTGCTCGAGCTGTGAGTTGACGCGGGCCTGCTCATCCTGCAGGTCCGCGTAGGCCTTGCGCATGGCCTCGAGGCGAACCCTGCGCGTCTCCAGGTTCTTGTCGGCAGAAAACGCCTCGAGGATCCGCCGGGACTCGGCGCGGTAGGCGGCGACGAGATCCGCGGTCTGGTTCTTGTAGGAAGTCATCGTGTCGTCCCACCGCGTCACGACGTCGTCATACCGCTGCTGCAGATCCGTCTGTGCTTCATTGCGCTGCTGTTCAAGCCTTTCGACAGCGCTGCGCGCCTCCGGGTACTGCTTGTCGATCAGCTCGACGGTAGCCGAGGTCGGCCCCGCCATGAGCTGCCGCGTGCGCTCGAGGAACACTCTGGCCCACTCGTTGGCGATCGCCGCGGCCTGCTCCCCCGAGCGGCCGCGCGCAACGGCCTGAAGCATGGGGGCCAACACTGTTTCCTCGGCGCGCCGCGAAGCAAAGATCCGGGTTTCTAGGTCCTTGCCGACTCGGAACGACTTTCTGACCTTCTCCGGGTCAAGAGA
>JAKAEN010000166.1 GCA_021818355.1 Actinomycetes bacterium
CAGGATGATGATGCCAAGAAGGAGGGCGAAGTCCTCGGTCGTCGCGGCGTTTACGAAGTCGAGGCCCGTTCCGGGGAAGTTGAAGACCGACTCGACCACGACGCCGGCGGTGATCAGGGAGGGGAGGCTCAGTCCCACCAGAGTGGCGATGGGGATGAGGGCGTTCCGCAACATGTGCTTGAAAAGGATCGCGCGCTGGCTGAGGCCCTTGGCCTTGGCGGTGCGGATCCAGTCCTGGGCGAGGGCCTCGATCGCCGAGGAGCGCATGTAGCGCGAGAACGACGCGAAGCTCACCAGCGTTAGCGTCAGGACGGGCAGCACCAGACCGGAGGGATGGGCGAGAACCTGGCCGATGGTCGACCCTTGCGGGGCCTGGGCGGGGAAGAGGTGGGTGTTGACGGCGAAGGCGATGATGAGGATGAGGCCGAGCCAGAAGGAGGGCATCGAGTAGAGCAGGAACGAGATCGAGGTAGCGGCGTAGTCCACGATCCCGTTGCGGCGTACCGCCTGGAAGACGCCGACTGGAATGGCGATGATCACCGAAAGGACCAGCGCCGATCCGACCAGCAGCACCGACTTGGGCACCTCGCGCGCCAAGACCTGAGAGACGGGCTGGTTGAGCTTGTAGGAGTAGCCGAGATTCCCTTGCAGCAGGTGTCCGATATAGACGAAGTACTGCGTTACAAGGGGTTTGTCGAGCCCGTTCTCATGGTTGAAGGTCTTGATAGCCAGAGGCGTGGCGCGGTTTCCGAGCAGCGCCTTGGCGGGACCTCCGGGCAACAGGTGCTCGAGGATGAACCCGATTATGGACACCCCGATCAGCACGACGATCGACTGGAGCACCCTGCGAATCAGGTATGCGGTCAAGGACTCACCTCACCGGTGGAAGCACTGGGAAAAGAACATTGAAGGGCCATGGCGATGTTAGCGGCAAATCGTTGTGAATTCGCATCGAAGGCGCCGGGGCTGGTGGAGTGCAAGTTGCCTCCATTGCTCAAAGAGAGAGCGCCGACCGCACCTTCTGGCCTGGCCGGCGCTCTCCGGAATTGGCCGGCCTCCCCTGGAGGGAAGCCGGCTCACCGACAGGGTTACTTGGTGAAGTACCACTCCTCGGGGAGGAGGTTACCGTAGGGGTTCTGCTGGACGCCGTGCAGAGTGGAGGCGACCTCCGAGAGCTGGTAGTCGGCGTTCGGCTGGAAGATGACCGGGAGGCTCTGCACCATATAGTCCTGGTACGCGTTCAAAGCGCTCTGGGTCTGCGCGGCCGGCGCGGTGTGGGTCGCCTGGATCAGGCTGTCCGCCTGCGGGTCGCTGTAGCTTCCGAAGTTGGCGCCTGCGCCGGTCTGGAAGAGCTCACCACCGGTTGGGTAGTAGTCCGGCGCGTACGTCCAGCCACCGCCCCAGTTCTCCATCTGCCACTTGCAAGCCGCCTGAGTGGCGGTGCAGGGAGTCGCGTTTCCGATCACCTGATCGAAGGGAGCGGAGCTGAGGCTGATGGTGATGCCCGCCTGGGCTGCGGCCGACTTGAGAGCGGCCATCTCCTGGGCGGTCGACTGAACGCCGGAGGCGTACTCGAGGTTGAAGCTGAGCTGAGCCCCCTGGGCGATTCCCTTGCCGCACTGGTTGGCAGCGGTTCCGGGGCTCGAGCAGGTGTCGGTGCCGTTGGCGTTGATGGTCCAGCCGTGGGCCTTCAACAGGTCGGTAGCCGCAGAGACGCTGAACGGATACGGGTTGTTGCGCTCCTTCTGGTCAGCGAAGCTGTTGGCCGGAACGATCGGCACCGGTCCGTAGGAGGGAACTCCGTAGCCCTTCAGGAAGGTGGAGATCCACTGCGGCTGGTCCACCAGGTGCTGGAGGGCCTGGCGAACGTAGGGCTGATCGATGATCGGTCCAACGGTCGGGTTGTTGAAGTTCACGACCCAGTAGTTGAACGAGAACAGGATCCAGGGGTTGAAGGTGAAGCCGCTCGAGGTGAGCAGGCTCTTCTGGCCCAGGTCGGGAACCGGGATGTACCCGTACTGCAGGCCGCTGCCGCTGCGCAGAACGTTGAACTCGGCAGAGTCGGTGGTGAAGGGGAGCTCCACGAACTTGGAGATGATCGGCTTCTCCGGACCGCCGTAGGTCGGGTTCGGCACGAAGACGGCCTTGCCCTGGGAGGTGAAGGACTGCAGCTTCCAGGGGCCGTCCACCACGGACCAGATCGGGCTGGTGGTGTAGGTGGAGGTGTCCTTGGCCTGGCTGTCGAGGAACTTGTAGACGGACTGTGCGCCGGCGGGGGTGAGATCCGGTGCGCTGGTGGAGGTCTCCGAAGGCGCTGCCTGGCCGGCGGCGGTCACGTCCCATGCCATCGGCATCGGGGTGATCTGGGAGAGCTCGTTGTAGGTGAACCAGGTCGGGTTGTAGCTGGCGTTCAGGTTGAAGACCACCGTGTTGGGGCCGGTGGCCTGGTAGGAGACGACATTGTCGGGGAAGGCGCCGGGAACGTATGCCGCCCAGTCCGCCTTGTTCGCCTTGAGCATGTTCATCCAGAAGACGACGTCACGTGCGTCGACGGAGGCGCCGTTGGACCACTTGTAGTTCTTAAGGGTGATGGTGACGGTCTTGTTGTTGTTGGAGTAGACCGGCGGATCCGCCAGCGAGAGCTTGTAGTTGATGACCGGCTGGGTGCCCTGGCCGAACCAGTAGAGCGGACGGTACATCAGCTCCTGGAACTGCGAGAGGTTGGTGACGGAGAAGTAGGCCCCGCTGGAGAGCGGGAAGATGTAGTTGGGGGTCGCGCCGGGACCCTCGGCGAAGTTGACAGTACCGCCGGAGACCTTGGTGGTGCCGGAGGATGTGGTTGAAGTCGATGACGAGCTTCCGGAACCGCACGCGGCAAGCAGCGTTGCCGCCGCCGCGGTGGAAGCCAGTGCCGCAGCGATGCGGCGTACTTTCTTGGACACCATCTTTTCCTTAGAACCTCCTGTGAAAGCGGTGACTCAACAAAAATAGCCGTGAAGTTGGCCAAGAGTTCGCCGCGGATTCACTTTTGGTTCATCTTTTGGCCCTGCTTTGTGATCCACGGCCCGGATTCGGTTATGCAGAGTTGCATACAATCACAAAAGCGCTGGTCATAGGGGTTGTAGATCACATTGCACTCACGCCGGCTACCATGTGACGCGCAGAAATATTTTTTCGGCCATCAAATCCGTTGCATATCTGCGGTAACTTAGCGCGCCGCACCCTTTGGAAGCCCGTGAACTGGATAAGAAGAGTCATAAGTCCCTATGGAATCCGTAGGTTACCAATTGGGAACTTCGTCCGGAGAACGGGAAATCGGCGCCTACGCCGCCTCTTTGCCCGCGTTCCGTAATTTGGCGCCACTCCCGGGGCCTGAGCCCCCAACCTGGCAGCGGGCCCGCGAGGCCGTCGAGCGGAGGCCCCGGGAGTGGCCGGGAGGCAGGCTCGTTGGTGAGGCTCGCGCCTCCCACGCCGGCGATGCTCAGCGGTTTGGCTGAGGGGTGAGTCGCAGGTAGGGCTTGAGTTTGCGGAAGCCCTTGGGAAAGCGCTTTGCCGCCTCCTCGTCACTGAGGGAGGTGGCTATCACCACGTCGTCGCCCTCGTTCCAGTTGACCGGAGTGGAGACCATGTACTGGTCGGTGAGCTGCAGCGAGTCCAGCACCCGCAGTATCTCGCGGAAGTTCCTGCCGGTGGATGCCGGATAGGTGATGGTGAGGCGCAGTCTCTTGGCCGGGTCGATGATGAAGACCGAGCGCACGGTGAAGGTGTTTGAGGCGTTGGGGTGGATCATGCCGAAGAGGTTGGCCACCTTGGCGTCCGGGTCGCCGATCATGGGGAAGTTGACCGCCTGACCCTGGGTCTCCTCTATGTCCTTCTCCCATTCGATGTGGCTCTCGACGGGATCCACGGAGAGTCCGATGACTTTGGTGTTCCGCGCCTCGAACTCGCCCTTCAGGCGCGCCACTTCCGCGAGCTCCGTCGTGCACACCGGGGTGAAGTCCTTGGGGTGCGAGAAGAGTATCGCCCATCCGTCGCCGATCCATTCGTGGAAGCGGATGGTTCCCTGGGTGGTCGGGGCTTCGAAGTCGGGGACAACGTCCCCCAACTGCAAGGACATCGCGGCTCCTTTCGAGCGGGTGGCCGTTTTCAAGGCAACGATATCGCACGCGGACCCAAGTCGCCCGGTGCGAGGCCCGCTTTTGCAGGCTCGGAGGGCCCCGGGTCGTCACGGGAGGCGCCGGTAGACTAAGGGGCGGAGTGGGCTTGAAGTGAATCCGTCGGAAATCCAGGACTTCCATCATCACGAGCATGCGGTTCAGGCGGCCGGCGGCGCGGTGCGATCCCGCCCCTTCTATCTCGTGCTGGTGCTCAACCTGGGTCTCTTCGCCGCCAGCCTTGGCCTAGGCATCCTTACCCACTCTCTGGCGCTGATTTCCAACGCCTTTCACCTCCTGTCGGATCTGGGGGCCCTCGGCGTCGGCGCGCTGGCGGCCTGGGCCTCGTCCCGCCCCGCGTCGGCCCGCCACAGCTTCGGAATGGTGAAGGCCGAGGTTCTGGGCGCGCTCGTCACCACCCTCTTGCTCATAGGGGTCTCGGTGGCGATCGTCTATGCGGCCGTGATGCGCTTGATCGGGCACCATCTCGTCGGGCCGCTCAACTCCGGGGGATTGGACATAAGTGTTGTCGGCGTCGCAGGAGTCCTGGTGAACCTGGTCTCCCTCTTCGCTTTCGCGCACCAGGACAGGCGCTCGGCTTTGGTTCGGGCGAACCTCATACATTTCTTCTCCGACGGCATCGGCTGGGTGCTTGCGCTCATCGCGGGCCTATCGATCCTGCGCTACGGCTTCGTCGCGGCGGACCCCCTGGCGAGCATCGCGGTTTCCGTGCTGGTGATCGTCGCTTCTGTGAAGGTTCTGCTCGACGTCACCAATGTGCTGATGGACGCGGTTCCCAACCAGGTCGATGCAGACGAGATAAGGCACATGATGCTCGAGATCCCAGGCGTGGAGGACGTCCACCATCTGCATGTCTGGAATCTCAGCTCAACCTCGGTTGCGCTCTCGGCCCACTTGGTTATGCACGAGGGCATCACTCTGCACGAAGCCCAGGTGCACGCGGTGCAATTGAAGGAGCTTTTAGCGGAGCGGTTCGGAATCAGTCACGCCACACTCGAGATGGAGTGCCACGTCTGCGAGGAGCCCGATCACTCCGAAGGTGTCCAGCCCAATTAGTTCAGGCGCGCACCGGGACCGGTGCCAGCATCCCGTGGAGGACCAGGTCGGCGACCGCCTCGACATCGGCCTCGCCGAGAGTCGCCCCCATGATGATCCGCCGCATGAAGAGCGAGCCGAAGACAGCCTCCGAGACGCGCTCGGCGTCGACGCCCGCGCGCACCTCACTTTGGGGCATATGCGATTCGAGAAGCTTGACCAGTGCGCCACGACGATGCACGTCCCAGGTGGCGGCTACGAGCGCACCGACGGACGGGTTGGACTGGGCCTCCCCGACCAAATGCGCTATCGCGCTTCCGGTGGGGGACGAGAGGAGTCCCACCAGGTTGGAGATGAAGGTCCGGAGGTCCTTCTCCAGGTCGCCCGAGTCCATATTGCGTCCCAGGCTCTCGGATTCCCTGGCAATGGCCTCCTGGATCAGCTCCCTCTTGGATCGCCAGTGCCGGTAGATCGTCGACTTGCCCACACCCGCGGTTCGTGCCACGGACTCGATGGTCAGGTCTCGATACCCTTCGGCGGCACAGATGGCGAGTGTGGCGTCGAGGATGCGGCGGTGCGCGTCGACACTGCGCGGCCGACCCCGCTTGCGGCGCACCTCAGGGGCGATCGTCGTTCCAGCCAGATCCAACGCCATCATGGTCAAACCTCTGTGTCCCTCAAGGCGGCACCGTTCTGGCGGCCCCGCCGTCAAGGCCCGCATTACGCTCCGTTTGCGCCTCGCATCGGCCTTGAAGCAGAGATTAGCGAGAGCCGGGAATTTGCCAAGTGGCCAAAGAAAACCTTTACCGTCTCATAATCTTTCTGGGACCAATGGCCCTATTTCGTGGCCCTATCCGAGGGTCAGCGGCCGAAGACGAGAGAGGAAAGGTGAACCCGGGCGCCGAGCACACCCAGAGAGGAAAGAGCGACGAGAGCCCCGGCCAGGGCGATGGAGGCAGATGCGGCGCCCAGGGAGATCACCAGCCCCAGCACCGTCCAGAAAGCAAAGAAGAGGAGGTCGGGACCGTACTTGGCTCGCAGGGTCAGGCGTAGCCTCTCGAGTTCCATATCCAGGATCTTCGAGGCCAACTCGCGCTCCAAGCGGGAGTGGCAGCTTCCGCCCTCAGCCGAGCAGGCTTCGTTTCCGCAGCTCTGCTCCGCGCTGCAGCTCTCGCCGTCGCCGGACCAGCGCGCCGCCTCGCGACGGTACGAGAGAATGGTAGCCAGAGCGATGCCCGCGCCGACCATCACCGAGGCGCCAATGGCGGCGATCCCCGCGCCTGGCGCAATGCTGGCAAAAGCGAGGAGAAGCAAAGTCCAAACCCAGGCTCCTGCCGCCACCAGCGCCAGCCGCTTGCGACCGTCGTAGGCGCGCTTGCGCCCGGCGAACGACGCTTTGATGGTTATGGGAGTGGCACCTGGCACTTGCTGCATCGCAGGTTAAACCTACCAGATGGGCGCTGGGGTTTATAGCTGCTCCACCAATAGTCTGCTTTACACGACGAACACCTGTTCTAGTAGAAGAATGAAAGCATGAACTTGACTGAGTGGGCACGCCTCCAGGGCA
>JAKAEN010000167.1 GCA_021818355.1 Actinomycetes bacterium
CTCCTGGTGAATCCGAGAAGGCCGACGGCGAGAAGCACGTAACCGGGAATGGTGATCAGATCTGGAAGAAGCGACCTGGTCCGGGTGATGTTGCCAAGCGTGTGGAGCTCATCAGCCAGTATTCCTCCTGCCAGGAAGAGTATGAATGCGGCGATGATAATCCACCAGTTCCACTGGGGACGCGGCTTGTACTTGACTATGGCGAGAGCCACCACGATTGCCGTGGCAACTCCATTCACGAGCATCCAGTACTGGGCGAAGCTGCCCAAGTCGCCTAGAGCCAGCAGGATCAATATTGCGCCGCCCACCAGGAGATACACAATCGAACCGATTGGCCGCCTCATGCTCGTGGTAGGTGCAGTGTCCATGCAAGGTCCAGATCAGGTAGTAACCCTGCCGGAAATATCGGCATTGGGATTCGACTACTTGACGCCCAGTTGCGCAATTGCACCAATGAACTCACCTGCTCATGGTCCACGAACCTACCTATGCGATCTGGGGATGGAGCGTCGCGCATGGAGCGGAAGGTCCCGCTAACCCCGGACGCTCGAGGCGAAATCCAGGCGGCGCACCCGTGTCCGCGAAATGTCTTCTTGGGCGTATCGTCAAAGCATCACCGATTGTTGTATTGCATTGACTCCATGGGTGTCCAGTCTGCGAAGGCTGCGCCCGAAGTCAGGGTAAAAATACGCATAGCAGGCGATGGGCAACCGGCTGCGGCCGCCGACAGAGGCACGCGGCATGGAATTTGTTATGTGTCCAGGTCGTTGCCTATAAGGATGCCTGGGTGGGCCGCGGGATGCCGCGGAGGCGGGTCGGCTCGAGTGGAGGTTTGCAACGTTTGACTGATTCGCATCGCGCGCACCCGGGCAAGCTGGCGGTCTACCTCATCGCCAGCGCCCAGCTGATGATCGTGCTCGACATCACCATCGTCAACGTCGCGATCCCCTCCATCCAGCGTGCTCTCCACTTCAGCGCGACTTCTTTGACATGGGTGGTCGACGCCTACACCCTCGTCTTCGGTGGTTTGCTGCTCCTGGGTGGCCGGTCGGGGGACATCTTCGGGCGTAGGAAGATGTTCATGATCGGAGTCCTCCTCTTCGCGGGCGCAAGCTTTGCCGGAGGCTTCGCGCAGGACAGCGCGATGCTGATCACCGCCCGGGCCCTGCAGGGGATCGGTGGTGCGATCGCCTCGCCAACCGCCCTCGCCCTCATTGCCTCGAACTTCGAGGATCACCGCCAGCGCACCGAAGCCCTCTCCATCTACGCAGCGGCGTCGGCCGCGGGAGCGTCGCTGGGCCTGGTGGCAGGCGCCCTTCTTACCCAGTACCTGAGCTGGCGCTGGGTCTTCTTCGTGAACACTCCGATCGCTATCGTGCTGGCCGTCTTCGCGCCGGTCCTGCTGCGTGAGTCGCGCAAGCAGGAGGTGCCCGCTGATTTCCTCGGCGCGGTGCTCTCGGTCGTCGCGGTGGCTGGGATCGTCTACGGCCTCATCCACTCGGCCGCCTCGGGCTGGACTTCGCCGATCAGCCTCGGTGCCTTCGCGGTTGGTTTCGGCGGCCTCGGGGCCTTCATCCTGCGCGAGAGGAGCGCTGCGACGCCGCTACTGGAGCTCGATATCTTCGCAAACCGCAAGAGGAGCGCAGGCTATGCGGTGATGTTCCTGGTGATCGCGGCCCAGTTCTCGCTGTGGTTCTTCCTGACCCAGTACTTCCAGGACGTTCTGGGGTATTCTCCCCTGAAGACCGGGTTCGCCTTCCTGCCCATGACCGTGGCCGCCATGCTGATCGCGCGCAACGGCCCGCGCTTCATTCGCCGTATCGGGATCTTCCCGCCCATGATCTACGGCCCTATCGCGGTTGCGGTCGCCTTGTACATGCTCTCCCGGCTGGGCATGGCAAGCGACTACTGGACGAGCATCCTGCCGGCGCTTCTCATCCAGGCGACCGGACTCGGGGCGACGTTCGCCTCGGTCTTCCCGGCCTCCATGACCAAGGTGACCCAGCGGGAGGCGGGCCTCAGCTCCGCCATGGTGATGGTCGCGCAGCAGGTTGGAGGGACGCTGGGACTCTCGGTGCTTGCCACCGTGTCGGTCGCCGCTGCGACAACCAAACTGCATGACCTGGCGGCGAACGTTCCACATCTTGGGCCGGCGCATGCGCGGGTGCTGGTCGACCTCGCCGGATGGATGGCCGGCTTCAAGGTGGGCGCGGTGATCGGGCTGCTGGGAGTGGTTGCCGCCCTGCTCGGAGCCCGGCGCGAGCGTGCGGGCGAGGTCGAGGTGCTGGCGGCCGGAGCCGATTAGAGGGATGCCGGTGCGCCGCTTCGGCACGAGAGTCGGATGCCGGCACCCCGTTCCCGCGCAGCACGCTTCGGCCGCTAGAGGAGAGAGCGCGGCGCCCGCCGAGGTCGGGGAGTATGGCTCCTGTGCCGGAGCGTCGGGTTACAACGCCTGAATGGCCGGGCCGGGTCCGCTCAGCCCGCTTGCGCGGCCGCAGGTGCACTGAAGGCGGCCACTCCGCCCACTTGGCTGATCGTGAAGGTGTAGGCGAAGCCGTTGGCGGGCACGGCGCTTCCCGACGCTCCCGATCCGAAGCTGAGCAGCGCACCCGATGAGTCCGCCAAGCAGATCGTTTCGGATTCACTTAGGGTCGCGGTGTGCGGGGAGGCCAGAGTCCAGTAGTGGCCGGAGATTCCGGCCACGGAGCAGGCCGCACCTTTGGTGAGGGTGGAGCCCGCGACTTTGCGGAAGTCGGTGAACTGAGCAACGGCGCCCGGATACGCGGAATCCTTGTAGACGTTGGGGCCGTCGGGGATCTTGCTCCAAAAGCTGCCAATCTGTGTGTACACGTACCCGCCGACGTGGACCTCGGCCACCTTTCCCAGAAGCTCCTCCCAGTTGGTGGGAGAGTGGACGACGTACTTGAAGCTGACTCCGTTATCGGTCATGGTGCCCACGTAATTGGTCAAGGAGCCGAGCTTGGCGAAGTCGAGCCCCCCTCCGGAGGTCTGCGCCGTGGGACCCGTGGTGGGCGCAGTCCCGGGCGCGGCACCTGTGGTGGTGGGCGAAGAGCCTGCCGAGGAGCCGCAGGCCGCAAGGAGGAGGCCAAATGCGATGGCGGCACCTCCGAGTGGGAAGATCCCGCTGGCGGCCTTCCCGCGACGGGGAGCGCCGTAGCCGAACAACCAAGAATTCGCTGAAATCATCGCCTCAATATAGACAACTCCGACCGAATTCGACCCGCAAATAGCCGGCAACGACCCTCCGGCTCACGCACCTGCGTCGGCTCACGCACCTCGGCACCTGGGAACGCAAGGAGGCGCGGGGAAAGTCGCAGTGGGCGAGAATGCGGCTGCGAAGATGGCCGGCCGGCTGCGGAAATCTGCCGGCCGGTCTTTTCGACCAGCCGGCGCACGACCGGCGAGCCGGTCAGGGCCGAAGGTCCTGACTTCACTTCGGGGCCCGAGTGTGAACCGAAATCTCTGGGATGTGGACGTACGGGTAGTTATGCTGTAGTTATAGCTACAGAAGTGCCGGAGCCGCCGATGCGCGAAGTGTCCACAGGTCCAGACCCGGCTTCTCGCGCTCCTCGCGTGCGAGGCGCGGAAGCCGGTCTCGGCGCGACACTTGGGCGCACCCACCGCGTAATGCGCTCGGCCTGGGAGGAACGCATCTCCGACCTGGACCTGAGCGCGCCTCAGGCCGCCCTCTTGCGGACGGTTGGGGAGTGGCCCGGTTCGGGACTCCGAGAGCTCTCGCGCCGGCTCGGCACCGATGCGATGAACGCCAAGCGCCTGGCCGACCATCTCGAGAGCAGAGGCCTGCTTCGTTCTGCCTCCGACCCCGCTCATCGCCAACGCAGGATCTTCGATCTGACCGATGAAGGCGTGGCTCTGGCGGGGGAGGTCTCATCGCGGGCGACAAGCTGGAACCGCGAGCTGGGAGCGATGCTCGGAGCCGAAGAGCTCGAGCGGCTGCAGGAGCTCCTGGCGCTCCTCGAGTCTGCTCTAAGCCCGGCCGGCTCATCCCGCTCCTCCGACGAGGAGGGGTCGCGGTGACTAAAGGTGCCGGTCGGGGATGCGGCGCGAGTAGGGCGGGCCTCGCGCCTCTGGCAGAACTTCCCTGGTGCGTGACCCCATGAGCCGCCCGGGCGCAGGCCGCCAAACGCGAAGAGGACGGCACGGCGAAGGTGCGCCGGATCCGGTCCTGCGCAACTCAACCGTGGATGCCGGACCACCTTCAAGGCTCGACGCCGGTGAGGCCGCCAGGGTCGGCTCCAACGGCGGCGATCCGGATGGCGTCCTGTTCAATGGCGCCAAGGAGGGGATGGCGGGAGATGCCGGTGGCGCGGCGCGCGCGGATGCCGGCACCGACGTCTCGTGGCGGCACATGGCCGGCGCGTTCCGTGTTCCCGAATTTGCCTGGTACTGGGGGAGTCAGCTGCTCTCGGGGATGGGCACCTGGTCCCAAGCCATTGCCCAGGCCTGGCTGGTGATGGAGTTGAGCGGATCGCAGTCCAGGGCCGCGGTCTGGCTGGGCACCATCACCATGTTGCAGTTCCTGCCCCTGTTGATCTTCGCACCCTTCGGTGGTGTCGTTGCCGACCGGGTGTCGCGCCGGAGGCTGCTGGTGGTGACCCAGAGCGCTGCTTCGCTCCAAGCGCTGCTGCTGGCCATGTTGGTCTACTTCGGCGCTGCCCGGCTCTGGCAGGTGGGGATCCTCGCCTTTGCGCTCGGAACCACCAATGCCTTCAACAACCCCGCCCAGCAGGCCTTCATACCGGAGCTGGTCGGTCGTCCGCTGGTTGCCGACGCCGTGGCACTTAACAGTGTCCAGTTCAACTCGGCGCGAATGATCGGTGGCGCCATCGGCGGCATTGCCGTCGCCGCCTGGGGAATCTCGGGTGCCCTGCTGATGAACGCGGCCAGCTTCGTGCCCGCGATCGTGGTCCTGGCCCTGATTCGGCCCGCCTACACGGTGAAACGCTCGCCCGCCAAGGGAGAGGCCGTCCTTGCCCAACTGCGTACTGGCTTCAGCTACGCCATCACCACCGTCGCGGTGAGACGCGTCGTCCTGCTCTTCGGGGTCGCGAGCCTGATCGGTCTCAACTGGCAGGTGGTTCTTCCCCTGGTGGCGCGCTATATCGTGCATCGCCAGGTGACGGGATTCGGCACTTTGATGGCGGCCTTTGGCGTCGGCGCGCTGATTGCGGCGATACTGCAGGCGCGCGATCGGCGGGTTAGCGAGCAGCGGCTGGTGATCGGGGGTGTGGCGCTGGGCGTCTCCCTCATGCTGCTGGGCTGGTCCCACTGGTATCTGCTCAGCCTCGTTCTGGTGGCCGGCGGGGGAGCGGCCAGCATCGTGGTCTCGGTAACCGCCAACACCCGACTCCAGCTACTTGTGCCCGACAACCTTCGCGGCCGCGTCATGGGTATCTACGTCCTCTTGATGGGCGGGACCACCCCCATCGGCTCCTACGTCCTGGGCCAGGTCTCGGGTGGGTTCGGGCCGGCCGTCGGGATTTTGGCCTTTGGGGTTGCCACCGTTGTGGCGGTTGCGGCCATCGGCTTCGGGCACCGCCGTCCCGGCTCCGTTGCCATGCCCTGAGGCCCGCAAGCGGGCCGCGGTGATGCCCTGGGTCCGCCTGGTACAACCCGCGGGCGTGGTTTGCCCTCGGCGATCGTGCCCGCTGGTCTCCTGGCGTGGTTCCACCTGTTTATGGCCCCGGTCGCGGGTCCGAGGGTGGCCGGCGAAGGCCGAGGCCGGGGAAAGGTCTTCCCGGGCGGTAGGCCCTGAGGCGGACGCCGCCTGATCAGGCCTCGATGCCGAGCGCGGCGGCGAGGGCGGCTCGCGAAGGAACGCCGGCCAGGCGCCCGGATGAGTCCGAATAGACCCGGCAGGAGAGGCCGGCCGTCTCGGGAGGAGAGGGGAACGGGTCGACGCCGTCTACGAGGATGGTGGGCGACCCGTGAAAGCCAAGGTGCGTCGCCTGCTGCTCCGATTCGACCAGCACGGTGGTCACGGTGATGTCGGTGCGAGCGCCGACCAGCCCCGTCAGCTCGTCAACCAGGGGTTCGAGACTTGGACATCCTTCCACGTGCAGGACGGTCAGGTTCATTCGCGCTCCTTCTGCCGCCATGGTAAACCTTCCAGTAAGCTGGAAAGTCAAGGGGGAACTCGTATGAAAATCGGCGAACTGGCCGGCCGGAGTGGCGTCACCGCCAAGACGATCCGCTTCTACGACGAGATCGGCCTGCTTCCTCCGGCCGACCGGGAGCAAAACGGTTACCGGGTCTACGACGAGACCGCGCTGCGCCGGCTCCTCTTCGTGCGCCATGCCCAAGCCGCCGGCCTGACACTGAGAGAAATTGCCCAGGTCTTGGCGATTCGATCCGAGGGCCGGGCCCCTTGCGTGCACGTCACCGGCGTATTGCATCAGCACCTGGCCCAGGTGGAGACCCGGTTGGCGGAGCTTCGGGCCACGCGGGAGGAGTTGATCGAGCTCATCGGCTTCGCCGAGGGCGTCGATCCCGCCACCTGCCCGGATGACATGATCTGCTCCATCCTGGCGCCACGGGAATGACCATCAAGCGAAGTTGACGTGCCAGGGCCCGGCTCCTGTGCCACCAGCGGTATTCCGCAAATGGTGGGCGCCGGAGCCGGGCCCTGGATCGGCTATGCGGACTTGACGGTTATGCCCACAACGGGCTTGTTCAAGGCCTTCCCACCCATCGAGCCGTAGAAGGTGGCGTCACCG
>JAKAEN010000168.1 GCA_021818355.1 Actinomycetes bacterium
GAAGGCCGCCCCGGCGCTCGCCTACGGTAACGCAGTGCTCTTGAAGCCGGCTCCCGCGGCCACGGCGACCGCTCTGCGCCTGAAGGAGTTGCTTGACACCTCGCTCCCCGAAGGCCTCTTCCAGGTGGTGCCTGGTGACAAGGCGACCGGGGAGGCCCTGATCGGCCATTCGGACGCAGTCTCCTTCACCGGCTCCACCAGAGTCGGCAAGGCGGTCGCGCTGGCGTGCGCGGCGCGAGGGGTACCGGTCCAGACCGAGATGGGCGGCCAGAATCCCTCGATAGTCTTTCCGGACGCCGCGGTGGCCTCGGCGGCCAAGATGATCGCCGGCGCCGCGATGGGATTCTCCGGCCAGAAGTGCACGGCGACAAGCAGGATCATTGTGGTCGGCGAAGTCCCGGACTTTGTGGATGCGCTCATCGCCGAGGTGGAGGCGCTCAAGGTCGGCGACCCGGCGGAGGCGGCCACGGTCGTGGGTCCCGTGATATCGGACCTGGCTGCATCCGCAGTGGCGGAGGCGGGTTCCGAGGCGGCGGCCTCGGGCGGCCGCGTCTTGGCCGGCGGCAAGCGCCAGGCCAAGGAGGGCTACTACGTCGAGCCGACCTTGGTGACGGGGCTGGACCAGAGCCAACGGCTCGCGCGTGTCGAGATCTTCGGACCCTTCGCGCTGGTGATGCATGCCTCCGATGAGTCCGAGGCCATCCGGATCGCCAACGACGTTCCTTATGGACTGGTCGCGTCAGTGTTCACCTCGGATCTTGATCGGGCGCTGCGCATCGGAGCCCGCTTGGAGACCGGCCTGGCCCGCGTCAACGCGCCGACCTCCGGGGTCGACTTCTACGCGCCTTTCGGAGGAATGAAGGAGTCGAGCTTCGGCCCGCGCGAACAAGGTAAGGCCGCACGCGACTTTTACACCTGGACCCAGACCCTGACGATACTTCCGGCGCGGTAGCGGCCCTTGGAGTGAAGGCATGCGCGTGGAGCGGGCGCTTTGCCCGGCTCGTGTCGACGCTCGCTGCCCAAGTGCCGCGCATATCGTCCCCGCGGGAAGCGATGAGCGGCTCGTAGGGCCGCCCTGGGACGAAACGTCCCGATGGGACCCTCCGTCCTATCCAAGGTCATCACGATCAGGGGAGTATGGCACTTAAAGGTACAGGGGCTGCTCTGTAGGGTTTGGGCAACTATGTACCATTCGATGCCCTCGGAGGAGGTGCTGAGCAGCCTGGGCGGCTCGCACGAAGGGCTTCGCGCCGAAGAGGCCGCGAGCCGGCGCGAGCGGTTCGGCCTCAATCGCCTCCCGGAGCCCTCTATGCCGGGGATCCTGAGCACGTTCCTCCGCCAGTTCGTCAGTCCTTTCATCTACATCCTGCTTGGGGCGGCTGTGCTCGCGCTTTTGCTCCGGGAATGGTCTGACGCCGTCTTCATCGTCATCATCGTGCTTCTGAATGCCGTTATCGGGACTTTTCAGGAGCATCGTGCCGAGCGAGCGGCCCGCGCTTTGCGCAATATGGTGAGCACCCGCGCTCGCGTGGTGCGCGCGGGGGAGGTAGTCGAGATCGACGCCGAGGAGCTGGTGCCGGGGGATCTGGTCCAGTTGAGCGGCGGAGACAAGGTCCCTGCTGACATGCGGCTATTGGACGTGATCGACTTCCACGTCGACGAATCCCTGCTTACCGGTGAGTCGATGCCGGTGGCGAAGGACGGCGTCGCATTGTTGCCCGAGAGCACCGGCCTTGCCGACAGAGCCAACATGGCCTGGGCGGGCACGCTCGTGCTGCACGGCCGGGGCGAAGGGGTGGTGGTTTCCACCGGGCAATTGACCCAGTTGGGGACGCTCGCCTCCCAGCTTGGCGGGCCTCGGGAAACCGAGTCACCGCTGGTGATGCGAATGCGGCGCTTCACGCGCGCCGTGGCGGCCGTGATCATCGGGGCCGCAGCCGTCTTTCTGGCGGTGGAGGCGGCGAGGGGAAAGCCGATATCGGAGGTGGCCCTGGTCGCCATTGCGCTGGCGGTCGCGGCCATACCTGAGGGGCTGCCGGTCGCGATTACCGTCAGCCTCGCCATCGCGATGCGGCGCATGTCCAGGCGACGCGTCATAGTCCGGCGCATGGCCTCGGTGGAGGCGCTCGGATCCTGCACCGCGATCGCCTCGGACAAGACCGGAACCCTCACCGTCAACCAACTGACGGCGACGACGATCGTACTGCCAGGGGGCGAGGTGTGGTCCGTGACCGGAACAGGCACAGACCCGGCCGGAGGACTCGTTCCCGAGGTTGAAGGGTCGGACCGAGCGAGGGTGGAGAAGCTGATCCGTTGCGGAGCCTTGTGCAACGATGCCGTCCTGGTCCGCGAGGACCATGGATGGTCCCACGTCGGCGACATGCTCGATGTGAGCCTGCTGGTACTGGCGCACAAGGCGGGGTTTACCGCCCCCCAGCTCCAGGCGGAGGCGCCGGTCGTCTCGGAGATGCCCTTCGAGTCCGAGCGCCGCTACGCGGCCACCCTTCACTCCCATGTAGGCGGCTCGGGCGAAATCAACCTGAAGGGCGCGCTGGAGGCCGTGCTGGCGATGTGTGACCGGCAGGCGGTCCCCGGCGGTGAGTACCCACTGGACGCGGCCGAGGCTCTTGATCGCGCGGAAGCCATGGCCTCGGAGGGGTATCGGGTGATCGCGCTCGCCTCCAAGGAGGTATCCAGCGTCGGGGAAGGACGGAGACTCCACGAAAAGGACCTGGCCGGGTTGACGTTCCTGGGACTGGTCGGAATGATCGATCCGCCCCGGGAGACCGCGGCGGAAGCCGTCGCCTTGTGTGCGAGGGCCGGCCTGAGGGTGATGATGGTCACCGGCGATCATCCGTCCACCGCATTGGCGGTCGCCAGGCAGGTTGGGATCGCCTCCAAGCGCTCCCAGGTCGCGACGGGATCGGACCTACGCGAGGCCGCAGGGAATGCGGCGGACTCGAATGCCCGATTGGACGCGCTCGTCGCGCGGACATCCGTCTTTGCGCGCGTGGAGCCTTCGCAGAAGCTGACCATCGTTGAGTCTCTGATCAGGCAGGGTGAGCTGGTGGCCGTGACAGGGGATGGCGCGAACGACGCTCCGGCACTCCGGCGTGCCCACGTCGGTGTGGCCATGGGCCGGGGCGGGACCGACGTGGCTCGAGAGGCGGCCGACCTCATCGTGACCGACGACGACTTCTCGTCGATCGTCGGAGGAATCGAAGAGGGGAGAATCGCCTACGCCAACGTGCGCAAAGTGGTCTCCCTCTTGGTCTCCACCGGGGCCGGCGAACTCGTGCTCTTTCTGCTGGCACTCATCGCGGGTCTTCCCCCGCCGCTCACCGCACTCCAGCTTCTCTGGCTCAACCTGGTGACCAACGGAGTGCAGGACGTAGCGCTCGCGTTCGAACCCGCGGAGGGGAACGAACTCGAAGTCCCTCCGCGCCCTCCGGGCCAAGGGGTGTTCGACCGGCTCATGGTGGAGAGGCTCGCCGTCTCCGCGCTTGTCATGGGGTTGGTGGCTTTCGGAACCTACGACGTGCTCTTGTCACAGGGTCGGACGCTCCTTGAGGCGCGCAACACCGCGACAGCCTCTTTGGTGCTCATGGAGAGCGTCATGGTGTTCAACAGCCGCTCAGAGGTGCGGTCTGCATTTCGGCGAGGAACCGCGTTCAATCCTCTGCTTGTGCTTTCCACGCTCATAGCCCTGGGGATCCACCTCCTGGCCATGCACCTGGGCCCGGCACAGACGCTGCTCGACATAGGACCGCTCGCCTTGAGCACCTGGGCATGGTTGGCTCTGGCTTCACTCGCGCTGCTCGGGGCGGTGGAGGTCGACAAAGCCGTTTGGCGCCATCGCCACCCAATTCGCAAATCGCCTAACGGCTGATCAGGGTGTGCTCCAGGACTAGGAAGCCGGTTCGGCTATGCAGTCGATGGTGCTGCCGACAGCCACCTGGGTGCCGGGAGCAGGCGATTGCTCCCAGACCGTGTCGGGGGCGAGAACCGGTGGCGGAGAGGTCTGGTATTGGCAGGTGCCCGAGAGGCCAACTGCGTTGATGGCTGCTGCGGCGGCTTCGGAGGTCTTTCCGAGCAGATCCGGCACGTTTACCAACTGCGGGAAAGTGATCGTGCCGTTGGACACGGTGATCGTCACCTCGGATCCCGGCAAGGCACTGCTGCCCGCGGGTGGACTCTGTGCCGTCGTGTAGCCGGGGGGATATTCGCCCGACGGCGCATAGGCGATTTTGACCAGGTAACCCGCATCCGACAGCTTCTTCTGAGAGTCGACGCCCGGCATGCCGACGACATCCATTAAACCCGCGGGCCGGGTCACCTGCGTGGCGCCGCTCGGTGCCGGCTTCGCGAAGGAGGAGGCGGACTTGAATGGCTGTACCGGTGACCCCGCCAGCGCGGCAACGTTGTAGTAGGAAAAGGCCATGGCCGGCCAGCTGCCGCCCACGACATATATGGGTGTCCGAGGAGGAACCATGGGAACCTCCCCTTGCGGATACCCAACCCAAACCACGGTGGCGAGCTGAGGAACGAAGCCACCGAACCACGCGTCGGCCCAGTTCTCGCCGGTGCCCGTCTTGCCCGCCACCGGGCGGCCAATCGCGGCGTAGATGCCGGTTCCCTCGGTGACGACGCTGCGGAGCACGTTGATCTCGGTGGCGGCAACCGTGGCGGGAATGACCCTCTTGGGGTTCGCGTGATGCTGGTAGATGAGGTCCCCGTTCGCGCCGTAGATTGCCGAGATCGCATAGGGGGCGTTGTGAACGCCGTAGTCGGCAATCGTGGCAAAGACGCTGGCCATGTCGAGCGGGGTCACCGGCTCCGAGCCAAGGACGATGGAGTCGTAAGGCTCCAGCTTGGAACGGATGCCCATGGCGTGGGCAAGGTTCATCACGTTGGTCGGGCCGATCTCCTGGATCAGCTGGGCGTAAACGGTGTTCACGGAAAGGATCGTGGCGGTGGCGAGCGTCATGTTGCCCGTTGGCTCGCCTTCGTAGTTGTGAACGACCCACGTCGGGGCGCCACCTGACGCCGGAACCGTGAGGATCTTTGGCGCGAAGTAGATCTTTTGTGGGCTGATCCCCTGGAGCAGAGCCTCGGCGAGGGCAATCACCTTGAAGGTCGAGCCGGCGGGACGCTCCGCCTGGGTGGCCATGTCGAATTGAGAAGCCGGCTGGGACGAGTCGTAACCCAATCCACCGACGAGGGCATGGATTGCTCCGGTTGCCGGATCTATGGAGGCAAGGGCACCGGTCGGGGTCTGACTGATTCGCGGCACAGCGCGCGCCAGCGCGGCCTGCGCGGCGCTTTCGTCGGTGGGTACCTCCGTGGTCATGATGCGCAGGCCGCCGTGCTCCAGGCGGGCCAGGCGCTGGGCGGGGGTCGAGCCGAGCGCAGGCAGGGTTTCAGCTTCGCTGATCACTTGTTGGCTGAAGTAGCCCAGCGAAGGCAGCAGGCCGGATACGGAAGGGTTCAGCTGCAGGCCTGTCTTGAGCCCTTCTTGGTAGGTGGAGAGGCTTATCTCGTGCTGGGAGTACATCGCCGCGAGCACGACGTTGCGCCGGGAAAGTGCCAGCGCCGGGTGTACTAGTGGGTCGTATGCCGAGGGCGCGTTGATCAGACCCGCGAGAGTGGCGGCCTGGATTAGGTCGAGCTCGTTTGCGGGCCGGTCGAAGTAACGGATCGCGGCCGCCTGGACCCCGTACGTCCCTTCCCCGAGGTAGACGTCGTTCAGGTAGGCCGCGAGCACCTGCTGCCGGGTAGTGCCCGACAATGACCCGAGGGAGAGGAGAATTTCATGGAGCTTTTCCACCAGCGTTCTCTTGGGCGTGCCGAGCTCCAGCTTCACCAGCTGCTCCTCGATGGTCGAACCACCCTGGAGGGCGGCTCCGCTGCTCACGTCGGCGACGGCTGCGCGGAGTATGGCGCGCAGGTCGATCGGGCCCCTCGACCAGTATCGGCGGTCCTCGACGGCCACGACGGCCTCCGGGAGGAATGGCCCCAGCTGCGAGTACTTGATGGGCATGCGCAGCACGTCGGTGGGGACGGTGGTGATGAGCGAGCCATCGGAGGCATAGATGGAGCTGATGGAGGAGGATATGACCGGGTTGTCGGCGTGAACTCTGGGAGCGGTGCAACCCGATGCAAAGACAAAGGTCGACAGCACAGCTGCCAGACGTGCTGCCCGCTTGGCTCTCAGCGTCAATTGCCTCAGGTCCAACCGCTCCTGGCTCCGCCTTGCCTCCTGCCTGCGCCGGCCGTCGCGCGGCGCCTGGCGGGTGCGACCTACGCAGCTCCCGCATGCAAGGCTACCGCAGCGTGAGGCTTTCTTCTTTGCGCTCGCGTACTGGCCGTCCGAAGCCGGCGTCAGTTGTCGGAGTCGGCGACGAAAGAGCCGATCCTTTCCTCCAGGCCGTGATCCTTGCGGCTTCGATAAAGGGCGTAGACAAGCGCTCCGGCCACAATCGCCAGGGAGATGAAAGGGAAATAGCCGAAAGGCGCTGCCTGCCCGGGCTTGACCAGCCCGTAGATGGGAAGTGCGATGCACAACGCTCCAAAGAGGGGAAGGACGAGGTGCCGTACCGGCCGGAACTCCTCGGGGTGTTGGCGACGGTAGTAGATGGGGAGCGCCAGATTGGAGGCCAGGTAAACCAACGCCACCAGAATCGTGCCGAGGGTCGCGATCTCTCCAAAGAA
>JAKAEN010000169.1 GCA_021818355.1 Actinomycetes bacterium
CGCGGCCAGAAGAGGGATCAGCCTCTCGCGCACCGCTTGCTCGGCCTTCTCGATCTCGGCGCGCGTCTCTCCGTTTCCGGCGACGAGAACCACCTCGAGAGCGTCGGGACCCATTGCGGCCTCGGCAGCGTCCAGCCTCTCCGACTCCCCCTCCGCAACCACTAGAGCCGCGATTCCGGATCCCTCGAGACGGACCAGGTCGGCACCCGCCTCGAGCATGGAGGAGAGGTCGGCGGCAAGCCTCGGACGCAGGTCCGCCAGCACCACCACCTTGAAGCCCGCCGATGCGAGCCTGGGAATGAGCGCGGAGGCGAACGCCGCCCGCTCGTGATGCCCGGTTCCCACCACCCTGATCCTGTTCATCTCTCCCCGGCTTCGTTGCGCATCTCTCTGAAGACCTCCGCCGCATAGAGCCCCGCCCGGCGGCCCAATCCCCTGGCGGTGGCCTCAATCGAACTCTCCACCTCACGGCCGCGTCGCCCCACCTGGCTCGAATGGGCGGCCACCGCCCTCTTCTTGCTCTCCAGCGTCGCCGAGACGTCCACCGCCACCTGCCCCTCCAGCGTTCCCGAAAGCAGCACCACCGGCACCCGGTACGGCGGTCCGGCCGCAGGGAAGTACAGCGGGAGATGACTGGCGGGAAAGACCGCGTCGAGCACGGCGAAGCCGAGCTCGCGGTGGTCACGGTGGTTGAAGTAGGTGGCGCCGAAGAACAGAGCCGACGGATCGTGGCTCAAGACCACCTCGGGCCGGAACTCCCGAACCATCGCCACCAGGCGTTCGCGCAGCTCGTAAGTGTTCTCGACCTCGCCATCGCCGTAACCGAGCACCTCTACGGACGCCACGCCCAGCTCAGCGGCCGCTGTGGCAAGCTCGGCCGCGCGGGCGGCGGCCAGCGACTCGGGGTCCGTGTCCGGGTCGGTGGTGCCCTTCTCCCCCCGCGCCGCCACCACCAGACGGACCTCGCAGCCTCCTCGGCTCCAGCGCGCGATGGTCCCGCCAGCACCGACGTCGGCGTCGTCGGGATGCGCAAACACGCACAGCGCCCGCGAGGGTGTTTCCGCCATGATGCGCATCGGTCCGCTCCCCGCCTCGGAGCCTCTTAGGCCTCGTCCAAGGCGCGGATAACCTTGGCGGCGTAGGCGACCTGCTCGTCGGTCAGGTCGTGGTGGGTCACCAGCCGCATGCGCCGATTCCCGATCGGGTTGGCGATCACACCCGCCTCGGCTAGGAGCTGGGAGAGTCTGTCCACGTCGGGATGGTCGAATGCGACGATGTTGGTCTCGGGAATCGGCACGTCGCCCATCGATCCCGGGAAACGCTCATTTACCGCCTCGGCCAGCACCCGCGCCCGCTCGTGATCCTCGGCCAAGCGGTCCACCATGGTCTCCAGCGCGACGAGCCCGGCGGCGGCCAGGATCCCCACCTGGCGCATCTGCCCGCCCAGAACTCCGCGCTCGTAGCGGGCCTTCTCGATGAACTCCCGGCTTCCGGCCAGCACCGAACCCACCGGGGCACAGAGCCCCTTGGAGACACAGGACATCACCGAGTCGGCGACCGAGGAGATCCTGGCCGCGGACACCCCACTCGCCACCTGGGCATTGAAAAGCCGAGCGCCGTCCATGTGCACGGGAAGATCCCCGGCCACCCGGCGGACATCGGCCAGCGCTTCGAGGCTCCACACCCGGCCCCCCGAAGGCATGTGGGTGTTCTCCACGCAGATCAGGGAGAGCGGCGCCTCGTAGTATCCGAGAGCCGAGCGCGCCTCTTGGACATCGGCGGCCCCGAAGCTGCCCGTGGAGTCGTCCACCGTCATGAACTGCACTCCGGCATTGCGCGCCGAGCCGCCGTACTCGAAGACCACCACATGCTGGGATTTGCCCGCCACGACGAAGCTGCCCGGCCGGGTATGGGTACGGATGGCGATCTGATTCGCCATCACGCCCGAGGGAACGAAGAGCCCCGCCTCCTTGCCGACCATCTCGGCATAGAGCGCCTCCAGCCTGGCGACGGTGGGGTCCTCGCCATAGAGGTCGTCGCCAACCTCGGCCTCGGCCATGGCGCGGCGCATGGCCGGCGTGGGGCGGGTGACGGTGTCGGAACGCAGATCAACTTTGAATTCACTCACGCCCATCGATCCTAAGGCGGCCGGCAGGCTCCCGCGAATCGCGGAGACTCCCCTCCCCGGCGTGGTCACCGGCCCAATAGCGTGTAACGCATGCAGGAAAACGAAGTGGCGAGCCGCCTCGACGCTGCTCGGGCCTATGCCCGTGCCGGCCAGGAATTGATCCTCTCGCGCATCTCGGGCCCGGGCCGCTCGCTGAACGTCGACACCAAGACATCCATCACCGACATGGTCACCGACGTCGACCGGGCCGTCGAAAAGCTACTGGTCGAAAGCATTCGCGAGGACTTCGCACACGAC
Source organism: Actinomycetes bacterium (assembly GCA_021818355.1). Lineage (GTDB taxonomy): Bacteria > Actinomycetota > Acidimicrobiia > Acidimicrobiales > Acidimicrobiaceae > Acidithrix. Next base: position 2,426 of record JAKAEN010000169.1, read on the forward strand.
AAGATCATCGGCGAGGAGTTCGGGGACGGCGGTGGAGAGGGTCCCTACGCCTGGGTGGTGGATCCGATCGACGGCACCACCAATTTCGTATACGGCTTTCCGGCCTACGCGGTCTCCATCGCCGTCCGCGACCTCGCCCGTGACACAACCGTCTGCGGGGTGGTCCTGGACGTCCCTCGGGACCGCCTCTACGAGGCCGCCCGGGGCCAGGGGGCCTATGTGGACGGCAGGCGCATCTCCGTAACCGCGCGCGGCGAGCTGGCCGAATCACTCATCGGCACCGGCTTTGGTTACGCAGCGGAGGTGCGTCAGGCCCAGGGAGCGATGGTCTCGGAGATTCTTCCCCTGGTCAGGGACATACGCCGAGCGGGCGCCGCTTCCCTAGACCTCTGCATGGTCGCCTGTGGGGAACTCGACGGATACTACGAGAGTGGCCTATGGCCGTGGGACTTCATGGCCGGGGCGATCATCGTCGAGGAGGCGGGGGGAACCGTAACCGGAGGGCTTGAGCAGGCGCCCGGTGCCGCCATGACCATCGCCACCAACGGCATAATCCACGACCCGCTTCGCAAGCTGGTGGTCTCTCTCGCCGCCAAGTACGGTTCTAGGAGCTGAACCTCAGCTGCAGGTTCAATAGAGTGGCCCTGATCGAGGCCAGGTTCTTCTCCGGGACATGCAGCACCTCATAGATGAGGGGCGACCGGGCGTGTTCGTAGTCGAAGGTCTCTGTCACCCGGCAATGCCCCTCGTCCAAGGGCTCGATCTCATATCTCCAGATGTGGCGGCCATAGTGGCGCCAGGCGATCCGCCGGCCCTCCTCGAACTCCACCACCTGGTTGGTCATCCTGTAGGGAAGGCCAATCTTCATCGACATCCGGAACTTCGCGCCGAGAAATAGGCGATCGGGGGCCTCCAGGACTCCCTTGACACTCGAGGACCCATCCAGCAGTGCGTGTTTGCGCGCGTCAGCAAGGAGGTCAAACACCTCCTCGGCACTCGCCGCAATCTCGGCCTGATCGGAAACACGCCGCCAGCTCAACTCCGCACCCCCGTCGCCCTACTCTTCCGGCCTGCGCACACGCAGCTCCGCCACCTCGCGCTCGAAATCCTCGGCCTCCTCGAAGTACTTGTGAACCGAAGCAAAGCGCAGGTAGCCCACTTTATCCAGCTCCCGAAGGCGGGTAAGGACCAGAGCACCGATCTCGGAACTCTTCACCACCGATCCTCGCAGCCGCAGGGAGTCCTCCAGCTCGTTGACCAGCGTCTCGATGCTCTCTTCGGAGATGGGCCGGTTCTTGAGTGCGGCGGAGATACCTCCCAGGAGCTTGGAACGCTCGAAGACTTCGCGCTCGCCGGAGCGCTTCTCGACCCATAGTGGGCCTTCCTCGATGCGCTCGAAAGTGGTGTAGCGCTGGTGGCACGAAAGGCATTCACGCCGCCTGCGGATGCTCCTGCCCTCTTCGATCACACGGGAGTCGACCACCCGATCCTCTTGATCGCCGCACGTCGGACACCGCATCGGTTGCCACCCTTGAGACCCGGAGCGCAAATGCGCCCCCTGCTCAAGCGTACCCTCCACCCAGGCGAACTCAAATCCGCGCCTGCAGGACCACGCAGCGTGTCGCTAAACCCGCCGGTGCACCGAGCCTCCCACTCAGGGAATCCGGATCTCCTGGCCGGGCCGGATGCTGGTCGTGCCCAGCTCGCTGTAGAGGCGGTACTCGAGGGACGAGACATTTCCATTGCCCGCAAAACGGCTCGCGATGGACCAGAGCGTGTCGCCAGGCTTCACGACGTAGATCTGCTGGGCGGCCAGGCCACTGTTGGATTCGGCGTTGCGCATCACCGTGAAGACCAACCCCGCGCCGAGTACAAGTGTGGCGAAAAGCAGCCCTCGCCCGCGGCGGGCCCGACTACGGGGTCGCGACTGCCTGGACCGATGATCCCCGACGCGTGACTCGGCTGATGTGCTCCGCTCCTGCAAACCGTTCATTGCCACCACCTCCGGGATCCGTTCGAACACGTATACTAATTCATCGTACATATGTTCGTTCGCTTTTTTCGAACAAACCCTGAATTCGGAGCCAAATGCCTGATAAGCTGCCCCGTATGGCAGAAAGCGCCCCATCCAGCGAGCTTCTCACCAAGAAGCGGCGCGACATCCTGAACTTCATCGACCACACGCAGAGGACACGCGGATACCCGCCCTCGGTGCGGGAGATAGGGGAAGCCTGCCAGCTCGCTTCGCCGGCCTCTGTCCAGTTCCACTTGAAGGTCCTCCAGCAGCAGGGCTTCCTGGAGCGGGACCCTTCCAAGCCGCGCGCGCTGCGCGTCAACCTCCCTCGCGCCCAGGAATTGGGGGTGGGGGCCGCGGTCATGCAGGTACCCATGCTCGGCGACGTAGCCGCCGGCCTGGGCACCCTTGCCGAGCAGAACTTCTCCGGGGAGATGGTGGCCGTGCCCCAGCACCTCGGCCCGGTGGGAACCCTCTTCGCCTTGCGCGTAAAGGGCGACTCCATGGTGGGGGACGGGATCTTCGAGCGCGATGTGGTGGTCGCCCGCCGTCAGAGCACCGCCGACGTGGGCGAGATCGTGGTGGCCGGCATCTTCGACCAGCAGGAAGCGACCATAAAGAGGATCGACTTCGATCGAGCGCACAACCGAGTCACTCTGAAGCCCTCGAATCCGGCCTACACACCGATGAATTTCGCCGCGGACGAGGTCCAGATCTACGGCAAAGTGGTCTTTCTGCAGCGCGAGATCTGAGGATCCGACTCAGCCGAGAGAGCCAAGCACCTCTCGAAGGCACGACCAGGCGAACTCGAGTTCGGCACCTGAAACGATCTCCGCCTCGGTGTGGGCCAGCTCGGGATCGCCCGGCCCGAAGTTGCATGCCGCGATGCCCCGTTCCCAGAAGAAGGCCACGTCGGTCCAGCCAAGCTTGGCGCGGACACCGCCCGAGAGCTCGATGAGGCGCGCGATGACGGGGTTCGAGAGGTTGGGAGGCGCCGACGGCGCCCAGTCGGTCAAGGTGAACGCATCCCCTTGCGACTCGTCAATGTGCGCGGCGATCGCCGCTTCCACCTCGGCCAACTCCGCGCTGTCGTTGCCGGTGGGGGCAAAGCGGCTGTTGAGCTGCAACTCCACCAGATCCGGCACCACGTTCCCCGCGACTCCCCCTGAGATCGACACTGCCGAGAGGGCGGGGCGGTAGACGCATCCCTCCACCTCGACCTCCGACGGCGGCTTCGAGTCCAGCCAGGCGAGGAGCCGATGAGCCCGGTGGATGGCATTGACCCCCATGTGCGGGCGAGCGGTGTGGGCTCGCCTGCCACGGATCCTGACCGCGAACTTGGCGGTGCCCTGGCAGCCGGCCTCCACCACTCCCCCGGTCGGCTCGAGAAGAATCGCCACAGCCGCGCCGAGCAAATCCGGAGCGGCGGCCTCTATCTCCAGGAGTCCGGAGTGGACGCGCGAGATCTCCTCGCTCGCATAGAAGACCAAGCGGACAGGTGCGGGCGGTTCGGCGGCCAGGCGGCACAGCACGGCCACGCCACCCTTCATGTCGACCGCGCCAAGGCCGGCCACGCTGCCTCCCTCGAGCCGGGCGCCCGGAGGTCCGAACGGCGGGACCGTGTCGAGATGACCTGCCAGGAGCACGCCCGAGGCCGGGTCGTATCCCGGCACGGTGGCGACCAGGTTGTTGCCGATCCGACGTACATCAAGTTCGGGGTTCCCGCGCAGCATCCCTTCCACGAAGTCGGCAACCTCGGCCTCCTCGCGGGAGACCGAGGGTATCGCGACAAGCCTGGCGGTGAGCTCGGCTAGCTCCGCCGCAGCGGCTGTCACAGGGCTATCCCCTCGTCACGCAGGAAGTCGTTCAGAGCCGCCTTGTCGTGGCGCTCCCCCTCGGCCAGGCGCTTGATGACCAGCACGCAGGGAAGGTAGAACTCCCCTCCCGGGTACTCCCTCTTGCGCGAACCGGCGACCGCCACACACCACGGGGGTATGACCCCTCTGGAGATCTCCTGGCCGTTCCCGGTGTCGATGACGGGAATCGAGGGGTTGAGGATCACTCCCGCGCCGACCACCGCCCCGCTGCCGACCCTGGCCCCCTCGGTGATCATGGCCCGGGAGCCGATGAAGGCGTCGTCGTCGACGAAGACCGGCGCGGCCTGGGGCGGCTCCAGCACTCCCCCGATGCCTACACCTCCGGCCAGGTGCACCCGCTCGCCGATCTGGGCGCAGGATCCCACCGTGGCCCAGGTGT
>JAKAEN010000170.1 GCA_021818355.1 Actinomycetes bacterium
CTCCAGGTCGGCACCGCGCTGCGGTCCATGGCCGGTTCTTCGGCCACCTCGTCCGAACATGGTCCCGAAAACATCGCCGAGATCCTCCATGCGGACGTTGAACCCGCCCGGTCCGCCGCCCCGGCCCTGACCCATGAAGGGCCCCTGAGCCCGCACGGAGTCGTACTCGGACCGCTTTTTGGCGTCACCGAGCACCTCGTAGGCGGCGGATATCTCCTTGAACTTCTCCTCGGAGCCGGGATGGGCGTCAGGATGGTACTCCTTGGCCAGCTTCCGATAGGCCTTCTGGATCTCCTTGTCCGTAGCCGACGAGCTGACGCCAAGGATCTTGTAGTAGTCCTTTTCGTACCACTCGCTGCTAGCGGCCATTCAGGGTCACCCCACTACCTTCACCATCGCCGGCCTCAGCGTCCGCCCTTTGAAGGCGTACCCGGCTCGCATTACTTCCGCGACAACCGGGCCGTCTTCTCCGTCCTCGTGCAGCACCGCCTGGTGCAGCTCGGGATCGAAGGGGACGCCGGTCGCGTCTATCCGGTCGAGCCCCTCGGCCGCCAGTGCGGCAAAGAGCGGCAAGACCGTCTTGGAGACAAGATCCTCGTCCTCCGTTCCCAGCTTGTGCAGGTAAAGGGAGTTGAGGTCGTCCAAATTGGGGAGCAGCCTCTCGATGACGGAGATAACCTTGCGGTCCTGGTTCTCCGCCTCCATCCGCTGCGTGCGCCGGCGGTAGTTGTCGAAATCCGCCTTGGTCAGCTGAAGTGCCCTAAGGTACTCGTCCCGCTCGGCGGTCAAAACTTCCACCAGCTGCCCCAGTGACAGCTCTTCGACGCCCTCGGCGAGATCGCCTTCGCCATAGCCGCGGGCGCCTTCAGCTTCGAGGGCGTCCTCCGGCAGCTCGCCGCCAGGTTCAACCTCGGGCTGGTCGTTCATCGCGTTCCTTTCCATCATCGATCACGCACACCCCTGCCGCGCACGCTTCTCGGCGCGGCAGGGGTGGAGACTCACTCCTTGGGATCGTCGACGATCTCGGCGTCGACAACCTCGTCGTCGCTTGATGACGCCGTCGCGGAGCCGCCGGCGGCGGTGGAGGCGTTCTTTGAGGCCTCCTCATAGAGCCTCTGGGTGAACTCCTGGGAGGCGCGCATGAGTGCATCGGTGGCCGACTTGATCTCGTTCACGTCCGAACCCGCCAGAGCCTTGCGCAGATCGGTGAGGGCCGCGTCGACCTTCTCCCGCTCTTCGCCGGAGAGCTTCTCGCCTTGCTCGGCGAGCAGCTTGTCGGTCTGGTACACCAAGGTGTCGCCATTGTTGCGGACCTCGGCCTCCTCGCGGCGGCGCTTGTCATCCGCGGCGTGCGCCTCGGCGTCCTTGACCATGCGGTCGATGTCGTCCTTGGAGAGGGAGGACTGCCCGGTGATGGTGATGGACTGCTCCTGGCCGGTCGCCCGGTCCTTGGCGGAGACGTGCACGATGCCGTTGGCGTCGATGTCGAAGGTCACCTCGATCTGAGGGATGCCCCGTGGCGCGGGCGGCAGCCCGACCAGCTGGAACTTGCCCAGCGTCTTGTTGTACATCGCCATCTCACGCTCGCCCTGCAGCACGTGGATCTCGACCGAAGGCTGATTGTCGTCGGCCGTGGTGAACACCTCGGTCCGCTTGGTGGGAATGGTGGTGTTGCGCTCGATGAGCTTGGTCATCACTCCACCCTTGGTCTCGATGCCGAGGCTCAGAGGAGTCACGTCGAGAAGCAGAACGTCCTTGACTTCGCCCTTCAGCACACCCGCCTGGATGGCAGCACCCACGGCGACCACCTCATCGGGGTTCACGCCCTTGTGCGGCTCGCGGCCGGTCAACGAGATGACCAAATCCTGGACGGCGGGCATGCGGGTGGAGCCGCCGACCATCACAATGTGGTCGATCTGCTCCTTGGAGAGGCCTGCATCCCGTATGGCCTGCTCGAAGGGTCCCTTGCACGCATCCACCAAATCCGCGGTCAGCTCCTGGAACTTGGCGCGTGTCAGCTTGATGTCAAGGTGCTTGGGCCCCTCGACGTTGGCGGTGATGAAAGGAAGGTTGATGGTGGTCTCCTGGACCGCCGAAAGCTCGATCTTGGCCTTCTCCGCCGCCTCCTTGAGGCGCTGCATGGCCATCTTGTCGCCGGAGAGGTCGATCCCCTCGGTGTCCTTGAACGACTTCACCAGCCAGTCGATCACGCGCTGGTCCCAATCGTCACCACCGAGATGGGTGTTGCCCGAGGTCGATTTGACTTCGAAAACACCGTCGCCGATCTCCAGGATCGAGACGTCGAAGGTGCCACCACCGAGGTCGAAGACGAGAACCGTCTGCTCCTGAGAGTCCTTGTCGAGCCCGTAGGCCAGGGCGGCCGCCGTGGGCTCGTTGATGATGCGCAGCACCTCGAGGCCGGCGATCTGCCCCGCTTCCTTCGTCGCTGTGCGCTGGGCATCATCGAAATAGGCGGGCACGGTGATGACCGCCTGGGTGACGGTATCGCCCAGGTAGCTCTCCGCGTCCCTCTTGAGCTTGGCGAGGATGCGAGCGGAAATCTCCTGCGCGGTGTAGGCCTTCCCGTCGATGTCCATCGTCCAATTGGTGCCCATATGACGCTTGACGGAGCGGATGGTGCGCTCGGGGTTGGTGATTGCCTGGCGCTTGGCCACTTCGCCGACCAGGACCTCGCCGGCCTTGGAGAACGCGACCACAGATGGCGTGGTCCTCCCACCCTCGGCATTGGGGATGACGACCGGGTCGCCACCTTCGAGAACGCTGACGACCGAGTTGGTGGTCCCCAGGTCGATTCCGACGGCCTTAGGCATAGGTTCAAACCTCCTACTGAAACTTGCTTACAATTATATGTGCAACAAAGTTGAGTCTATTCCTATCAACTTTGAAAAACTCGGCTTTTTCGGTCCGGCTTTGGCGGTTGGCGGGCCGGAGGGGCTACGGTTCATGGGTTATGGGACAGTTGATACTGCTGCGCCACGGACAGAGCGCATGGAACCTCGAGAACCGCTTCACCGGCTGGATCGACGTCGATCTCTCGGATCAAGGGGTCGAGGAGGCCATAAAGGCGGGCCAGATAATGGCTTCGGAAGGACTCGCTCCCGATCTGGTCCACACCTCGGTCCTGGACCGGGCCATCCGCACCACGGAGCTCGCGCTGCGCGAGATGGGCCGGACCTGGCTGCCCGTCCAACGACATTGGCGCCTCAACGAGCGCCACTACGGTGCCCTGCAGGGCCTCAACAAGGACGAGATGCGCAAGAAGTACTCCGACGAGCAGGTGCACCTCTGGCGGCGCTCGTACGATGTCCGCCCCCCTGCGCTTGACCGTTCCGATCCGACGCACTCCGTACACGATCCGCGCTACGCGGACGTTCCGCCCGAGCTGGTGCCCGACGCCGAATGCCTGGCCGACGTGAGGGCCCGCATGCTGCCCTACTACTACGACGTGATGGTCCCGCAGCTGCGGGCAGGCATGTCGCTCCTCGTATCCGCGCACGGGAATTCCATAAGGGCGCTCATCATGTACCTGGAGAACATCTCCGAGGAGGCGATACCCTCCCTGGAAATCCCCAACGGCGTCCCCATCGTCTACGAGCTCGACGACAAGCTGGCGGCTACGCGCACCCACTGGCTGGGCTGAGAGCGCTACTCCTCCAGGACCAGGTGCTCGGCCAGGGCCAATGACGCCCCGGTCCCCAGCAACACCGCGACCAAGGCGATTACGAAGACCGCATCAGTAGTGACGGCTCCCGCCTGGAGCGCCGCCACCGCGATGACGAAGGTTATCTCGGCACGGGGGGCAAGCATCACCGCCACGCCGAGGAAGCCGTGAGGGCCGTAGCCCACGCGCGCCGCCACCACTTTGGCGATCAGAGCGGCGATCGCCGCCACCACGGCGACGGGAATGGCGCTACCCAGGTTCGCAGGATAGGACCCCGCGATCGCCCCCAGCGCCACGAAGAAGAGGGGAAGAAGTATGAACCCGCCCTTCTCTACGTACTCGGTGACCTCGCCCTCCTTCAAGGCGTGAGAGAGCCCGGCTGCGAGCGCGAAGGAGGTGACGATCGGCGAGGCCCCGATCACCTCGGCAACGATCGCCGCCAGGGCGATCGCCACCCAGGCCAGGAGTTGTCCGTTGCGGCCAAAAACTCGGTCGGAGTTTCGTGCCATGAAGAGATAGGCCCCGGCCGCCACGATGATGGCGACCAGGTCTCCGAGAACTCCAAGTGCCGCGCTGAGCCCACCTTTGGCCAACGCCACCTGAATCACCGCCAGCCCGGCCAGGCCGAGGATGTCGTCGAGCACGGCAGTGACGAAGAATGCCCTGGCCTGCCTGGTGTGGTTGGCGGCGCGCTCGACGAGCACCCGGCTGGCCACGCCGGCCGATGAAGGCGCCAGAGCGAGTCCGATCACCAGAGCAGCCTTGACGCCCCATGAAAAGGTGGCGAAGACGGTCCCGATCAGGGCTATCGAAAGAGCAACGCCGGTTATGGCGATCAGCCCTGCGCGACGAACCAGCGGTCCGGATCCCGCGCCAAGCGAGTGGGTCCCGCCGGCGGCGATGATCGCCACCACGCCGGCCTCGCCTACCAGGTAGGCCGGAGAGCCGACCGGGGTGCCCGCAAGATGCAGCCTGGCCAGCGCGAAACCCAGCGCGAGCTCCAGCGCCATGGCCGGGAAGGGCACGAAACGCCCGAACCAGGAGGACATGAGCTTGGCTATCAACCAAGCGCCCACTATGCCTCCCACCAGGAGTTCTACGTCGCCAATGCCTACGTGCACCCTGCTCAGGCTAGCAAACGCGGAAACGGCGGCTTCGAAGCGTGCGGCTTCACGGCAGAAACGAAGGAGCGCCGAAAGACAGTACAATCAAATGACTATGCCAAGTCGCGTCATTATCGCCCTTGCCATGACCAGCGCGGTCGGGCTGGCCGGTTGCGGAACCCACAGCTCCTCCCTGCCGCCTGAGGGAGGCAGCCTGGGCGCAAAGCCGGGAGTGGGAGCGGGGGGTACCAATGCCCCTTCGCTGAATGGCTCCACCCAGACGAACATCAACGCCTACGATGGCGCCGGCTTCGCGACTCCAGCGTTCCCGCCGACGACCATCGCGGGCTATCGGAACGGCCTGCCCACGGCACCCTCGACCATCAAGGTGGAGGAGTCGCCCAACGGCCCGGTTTTGGCGTCACCCCAGGGCAAGACGCTCTACATGCGCCTTGGCGACACGCCCACGCATTCAGGATGCGTTGCCACCTGCCTGCTGGCATTCCCGCCCATGCTCACCAACGGCGCCCCCCAGGCCTCAGGAGGAATCCTCGCGGGCTACCTGGGCGTGCTCACCTCTGCCAACAAGGGCGAGCAGATCTCCTATGCCGGCCATCCGCTGTACACCTACTCGGGCGACAAGACTCCGGGGGAGATCAGCGCTGAGGGCGCGGGTGGCATCTGGTTCGCCGTTACTCCCGCGGGTACACCGCTCAAGCCTCCGGCAAAGAGCAGCTCCAACAACGCCGGATAGCTCCCGTTTGGCCCTCCGCCCTTGGTAGCAACCGATAGGTTGTTCCCATGGCCAAGAGTGACACCACCCCGTCCAAGATGGACCGCTTACGCACCATCTGGATGTTCTCCGAGTGCTCCAAGCGCGAGCTGGCGCTTCTCGAGCGCGCATGTGACGAAGCGAGCGCGCCCGCGGGATCGATCATCTGCGAAGAGGGCCGATCCGGCCGGGAGCTGTATTTGATCGTCGAGGGTGAGGCAAAGGTGGAAAAGGGTGGCAATGAGGTGGCGCGCCTCGGCCCCGGCAGCCACTTCGGCGAGCTGTCCCTGCTCGATCAGCAGCCGAGGTCGGCAAGCGTGATCGCCCTCACGCCTATGCAGCTGATCGTCCTTCCCGCACGGGAGTTCTCCTCCGTGCTGGAGGAGATCCCGTCCATGGCCATTCGCCTTCTGGAGACCATGTCGCTTCGCCTGCGCGAAGCCGACGAGCGTGCCTATGGATGATGCGGCAACCGAGCGAATCCAGTTGGGAGGGGGCATCTACTTGCGCCAGCCCACGGAGGACGACGCAGAGGAGCTTTGTCGCGCGGTCGCCGAGAGCCTGGAGACGCTTACTCCCTGGATGCCCTGGGCGGCGCATGAGCCAATGAGCGTGCGGGACCGCCGCGCGCTGATCGGCGAATGGCGCGAAGATTTCCGGCGTGGAGCCAACTACAGCTTCGTAATCTTCAATGAGGCCGGCGCAATCGGCGTTCAGGGCCTTCATCGGCGCGTAGGGCCGGGCGGACTGGAGCTCGGTTACTGGATTCACCCCGCCTACGCGGGGCGTGGAGTTTCGAGCCACGCCGCCGCGGCACTCACCGCCTGGGCGTTCTCCTTCGGGGAGGCGGAGTTCGTGGAGGTCCACAACGATGCCGCCAATCTCGCCAGCCAGGCCGTGGCGCGCAAGGCGGGATACCAGTTGCTCCTCCAGCGCCCATCGCCGGTCGATGCCCCTGGCGAGACCGGCGTCGAACTCGTCTGGGAAGCGAGAAGGGGCCGCTGGAAGCAGCCCCAACTGAAAGAGCTCTGACACAACACCCGCGGACCCGGTCCGCGGCCAAGTTCGTGC
>JAKAEN010000171.1 GCA_021818355.1 Actinomycetes bacterium
GCATGCTCCACTTTCGGCCGACTTCGAAGCCCGCGCCTCCGCGCCCGAGCAGATTGCTCTTGGACACCTCATCGGCCACCTGCTCCGGCGTCATCGTCGTCAGGGCTTTGCGCAGCGCGGTGTAGCCCCCGGTGGCAAGGTAGGTCTTGATACCCCACGACTCCTCGAGCCCGATTCGGGATGTGACGATCTTCGGCACCTGATTGGCTTGGTCCATCAGTTGCCCTCCTTGGCCGCTTCGGCGGCGGCCTTGCGCTCCGCCTTGGCCTTATCCATCTCTCGCCGTTCCGCCAGGACCTCCTCGAGGGGGACCTCGATGCCGTTCTCGCGGGGCACGCGGATCAGAGTTCCGTGCGGCGGCACGACGCCGTCGTATTCGCCCGCCCTCAACTTGGCCAACAGATCGTCGAAGCTCTCCCCGGTAAGTGGGCCGAAGAACCGGTAGTTGACCTGAACGGCCGGCGCCTTGTCGCAGTGTGCGACGCACTCGACCTCTTCCAAGGTGAACATCTCGTCCTCAGTGGTGCCGCCGGCGGCAACACCCAGGCTCTCCTCGGCGTGCTCCAGGAGCTCGCCGCCGCCCTGCAACAGGCAGGCGATGTTGGTGCACACTCCGACCAGATACTTCCCGACCGGCTCGGTGTGGAGCATGTCGTAGAAGCTCGCGGTTCCGTAAACCTCGGCCGGAGTGACTCCGGTGAGTTCCGCGATCTCCTCCATGTAGGGCGACGTGAGATATCCGGCCTGCTCCTGGGCCAGGTGGCAGAGAGGGATAAGAGCGCTGCGGCGCTGGGGGTACAGGGCCACCAGCTTCTCGGCTCGCTCTCTCATCTCAGGGCTGAAAGCACCCATTAGCGGTCCACCTCTCCCATGACCGGGTCGACTGAGGAAATGATCGCCACCGCATCGGCCACCAGGCCGCCATGCATCATCACGGGCAGCGATTGGAGATTGACGAAGGACGGCCCGCGAATGTGCATGCGATACGGCTTGGAGGAGCCGTCGGAGACCATGTAGCAGCCAAGCTCCCCGCGGGGGGATTCGATTCCCACATATACCTCGCCCGGAGGAACCTTGATGCCTTCGGTAAAGAGCTTGAAGTGATGGATCAAGGCTTCCATGGACTCGTCAATGCGCTTGCGCGGCGGCGGGGTCACCTTCTTGTCGAGCACCCGGTACGGGCCGGAGGGCATCTTGTCCAGAATCTGGGTGACGATTCGCACCGACTCTCGCAGCTCGGCGAGGCGCACGGCGTACCGGTCGAAAGTGTCCCCGACACTGCCGACCACGACATCGAAGTCGACTTGGTCATAAGCCAGGTATGGCATGTGCTTGCGCAGGTCCCATGCGACTCCGCTAGAGCGCAAGAGCGGTCCGGTCGCGGAAAGCGCCAAAGCCTGCTCCTGGGTAATGATGCCCACGCCCTCGGTGCGCTCCCTGAAGATGGGCTGCCCCGTGAGCATGTCGTTGTATTCGTCGAGGCGGCGGGGAATGGTCTGCGCGATCGCCAGAACATCATCTTCCCAGCCATCGGGAAGGTCGGCTGCCACTCCGCCCGGGCGGATGTAGTTGTGGTTCATCCGCAGTCCGGTCACCTTCTCGAAGAAGCTGAGGATCATCTCCCTGTCTCGGAAGCCGAAGATCATCATCGAGGTGGAACCGAGGTCCATGCCGTTGGTGGCCATCCACATCAAGTGCGACGAGATGCGGTTCAGCTCCGCCATAAGCATGCGTATCCAGGTGGCGCGCTCGGGAATCTCCACCCCGAGCAGGGCCTCGGTCGCCAACGAGAAGACAAGCTCGTTGTGGAGCGGGGAAAGATAGTCCATGCGCGTGACGTTGGTGGAGCCCTGTATGTAGCTGAGCCCCTCGCCGGTCTTCTCCATACCGGTGTGCAGGTAGCCGATCACCGGCTTGGTACGCAACACTGTCTCGCCCTTCAGCTCCATCATGAGCCTCAAGACTCCATGGGTGGAAGGGTGCTGCGGACCCATGTTGATGATCATGGTCTCGTCTTCGGCGATCTCGACGTCGATGTCGCCGGCGTCGACGACCACGCCCTCTGCCATGCGCAGCACCGCGCCTTCTTCGACGGTCAGCTCGCGCGGCGCCGTGAACTCGCGCTCGGTCATCTCCTGAGGGCCCTCGAAGGTTTCCTCGGAGAATTCCTCTTCAGCCTCGATTTGGTTGTTTTCCTCGTCAGTCATGGTTCACTACCGCTATCTGATCGCCGGGGAATGCTTGAACTGCACCGGAACGCGCTCAGCCGAGTAGTCCTTGCGCAGCGGGTGCCCTTCCCACTCTTCGGGCATGAGGATCCTGGTCAGGTCGGGATGCCCCGTAAAGACGATCCCCATGAGGTCGTAGGCCTCTCTCTCCATCGCTTCGGTGCCCGGGTAGTGATAGAAGAGCGTGGGAATCGAGGGGTCTGACTCGGGGACCTGGACGCGGATGCTCACCCGTGAACGCATCCGCACCGAGGTGAGGTTCACCACGACTTCGAAGCGCTCCCTGACGACTCCGTCGGGAAGGGAACGGTCGAAGTGCTGCAAGTAGTCCACCGCGCAGAGGTCGGAGCAGTACTCGTACCCGGAGTTGTGGAGCTCCGCCACCAATGCGTCGTATTGCTCGCGGGTGGGAAAGTAGCTCCCCGTCTCGGACTTGATCACGTCGTCGATCATTTCTTGCCCACAATCTTCACGGAGGCACCCGCAGCCGCGGGCTCCTTGCCGGGCACGCCGGCCGGATCGAGGTGGATGCCGAGGCCCTCCCCCTTGCGCCGGGTTATGGCCCCGGTGCGGATCTTCTCGTGGAGGGTCAGAATGGCGTGGATGAGGGTCTCAGGGCCAGGCGGGCACCCGGGCGCGTAAACGTCCACCGGCACGATCTGGTCGACGCCCTGGACGATCGCGTAATTATTGAACAGACCCCCGGTGGAGGCGCACACGCCCATGGAGATGACCCACTTGGGCTCCATCATCTGGTCATAGACCTGGCGAAGAACCGGCGCCATCTTTTGCGAGACGCGGCCGGCCACGATCATCAGGTCCGCCTGGCGCGGGGAGGCACGGAATACCTCCATCCCGAAGCGGGCAAGATCGAAGTCTCCTGCTCCGGCGGACATCATCTCGATCGCGCAGCAGGCGAGGCCGAAGGTGGCCGGCCAGACGCTGTTGCGGCGCGCCCAGCGCACCAGGTTCTCGATGTTTCCGGTCAGAAAATTGTGGCTCAGATCCTCAAGACCCACGAACTACCTCCTCGAGGACGGATCGGATGCGGGCGCCATTGTCGAAGCACTTGGCGCAGCGGAACGATGCTTGGGCAGAAGGGCGCCTAGGCCGCCTCGTCATTGCCGGAAACCCTCTTGATGGTGGAGGTGGTCGTGCGCTGCGGATACGTCTCCTGCAGCTCATAGCGCTTGGCGGGGCCCCAATCCAAAGCGCCGTTGGAGATCAGGTAGACGAAGGAGACGAAAACCACTGCCGCAAAGACCACCATCTCGGACAGGCCAAAGGTGCCGAGCTGCTTGAAAACGACTGCGAAGGGATAGAGGAAGATGATCTCGATGTCGAAGATGATGAAGATCATCGCAATCAAGTAGAAACGCACAGGGAAGCGGGAGGCCGGCTCGCGGCGCGGGATGATACCGCATTCGTACGGTGCGGATTTTGCAAGGGTCGGCCGCTTTGGGGCGAGGAGCCCAGAGGCAATGAACGAGCCCGCGGCAAACAGTGCCCCCAGGGCCAGCATGATCAAGATCGGCAAGTACGGCGCCATCGCTAAAACATCACCTCAGACCATTGCAGTGGCGTATCCGGAGCCTCTCGTAGCGGCACGCGCCAGCCAGACTCAACGAGACGCGCCGTACAAAGGCTTCCTCATATTGTTTAGCACCAACGTTAACGTTGGTGCCAAACGGGAACCTAGCTGCACAGGCGGTTTCGCCGAGGCCTTGAGTCCATGCAAAGATAGCATTTGCCTATTAAGCGATTTTCGCGCCTAGCTCAGATTCACCCGTTGGGGGGATCAGGCCGCCCGGGGGCGACCGGAGCCGGCGCTTGTCAGGGGAAAGATGCAGCAGACGTGTGACGTTCTCATTGTCGGCGCAGGGCCCGGAGGCGCCTCGTGCGCCTATTGGCTCGCGAGACTCGGAATCTCCGCGGTGGTGGTGGAGAAGAAGGTGTTCCCACGTGAAAAGACGTGTGGAGACGGCCTGACCCCGCGTAGCGTCCACCAGTTGGAGCAGATGGGTCTGTCGGGCTTTCTCCAGTCCAAGCACCGCTATCACGGCCTGCGCGCGGTTGCCCTCGGACGGGAGCTGGAACTCAACTGGCCCGAGCATCCCGAGCTGCCCGATTACGGATACGTGGTCAGCCGCTACGACCTTGACGGCGCCGTTGCCGCCAACGCCGCCGAGGCCGGAGCGACCGTGCTGCAAGGGGCCGAAGCGGTGGCCGTGGAGCGCGGGCCGGCGGGCGAGGCGGCCGTGGTCACGGTAAAGAGCAAGGACGGCACCACCACCGAGTACACCCCCAAATACCTGGTCGTCGCAGATGGATCGAACTCGCGCATAGGCAGGCAGCTGGGTGCGGCGCGAGACCGATCGCTGCCCATGGGCCTTGCGCTGCGTGGATACTTCAACTCGCCGCTCACCGGGGACGACCTCATCGAATCCCACCTGGACATTCGTACCGCCGAGGGTGAGGTTATGCCGGGCTACGGCTGGATCTTCCCCATGGGCGATGGCCGCGTGAACGTCGGGGTCGGCATTCTTTCGACCCTGGGCCGCTGGAAAGAGGTCAACACCACCAAGGTGATGGAGGCCTTCGTTGCGTCGGCTCCAGCCAGGTGGAAGCTTGATCCTGCGGACCCCATCTACGTCGGCACAGGCGGCAAGCTCCCGATGGGCTTTGCCGTCGGACCGAGAGTCGGCCCAAACTTCCTCATGGTCGGCGACGCCGCAGGCGCCATCAATCCATTCAATGGCGAAGGCATCGCCTACGGATACGAGACGGGACGCCTGGCCGCGGAGGTCATCGCGGATGCGCTGGCTCTCGACGATGCCAGGGTGCTTCGCCGCTATGAGCGCGACCTGGAGGAGCGATACGGAGACTACTACCGCATCGCGCGCGCCTTCGTCGGGCTCATCGGCCACCCTGCCGTAATGCGAGCGGCCGTGGGAGCGGGAATCCGATCGAAGCTCCTCATGGACCCGGTAATGCGGGTAATGGCCAACCTGATGAACGACGGCCACAACGGACCGGCAGAGCTCCTCTATCGCGCAGGACGCGCCGGTCTGGTTGCCAAGGACAGGCTCGAGCCGCTGGTGCAGGCGGGCCGCGACCTCCTGGGTGCCCGTCCGGGCAGGTCTTAGTCAAAGTCGCCCGCGCGCCCGGTGCGGCAGTACGCGAATCCCCTTGAGGAGATCCGCCGCACTTTGCCGAGTGCCATTGCGCACACCACCTGCGATAATGCCTACAGGTAGCATGGTTCCCGGTCGCATATCCCGCTTCACGGGTGCCGGCGGCAGCCAACAAGGCCTGGCAATGGCCCTAATGGAAGGTTTCGGATGCGTGCCCCTGGTTGGAGACTGATTCGCCTGGCGTCCGCGGTTTCCGCGACCGGCCTTGCCGCGGCGTCGTGTGGGACCGGGTCGCCGGCGGCCTCCACCAAGGCCACAGCCACGACAGCGGCTACAGCGCACGCCGCCCAGGTGCGCTGGATGATCGCCTCCGGAGCTCTGCGCCTCCTGTCGGCACCCGCCCGGCAGGTGATCGAGAGCAACCCCCTAAACCTGGTCGTCTACCAGCCCACCCAGACACCGGCGGCCATGGCCGCCGTTCCGGTTGCGGCCTTCCGCAGCTTCGCCGCGCTTTCGGCCGCCATTTCCGCCGGCACTCTCTCGACCGGTTTCAAGTACGTGCTGCTGGATCTCGAATCATGGCAGTTCACTCCGCGGAACGAGCAGGCCGACCCGGCCCGCTACTACGTGGAGGCGGCCCAACTGCTTCGCCAACACGGGCTGAGGCTGATCGCCGCCCCCGGAACCAACGTCTTCTCCAACTCCGCCTCCCTGCAGGGGCGCAACTACCAGCGGATGCTGGCGTCGGGCATATTCCAGGCCGTAGCTCCATACGCGGCCATTTTCTCGATACAGTCTCAGAGCCTCGAATTCGAGCCGTCGACGTTCACGTCCTACGTGTCCCAGGCCGCCTCCGCCCTCCGGAGCGCCAACCCCGCCATCACGGTCTTTGCAGGCATCAGCACCAACCCTCCCGCCGGAACCGCTACAGCGAGCCAGCTGGCCGACGTCATGAAGTCCGTTTCGTCAGAGGTCAACGGATTCTGGCTCAACGTGCCCAAGCCGGGACCATCCTGTCCCAACTGCAAGCCGCTCAATGTAGCGGCCGCAAATGGCCTGCTCGAGAGGCCCGTGATTTCGCCCCTCGGCGGCCCGTAGCGGGCCACGCTCGGTGTCCGAGTAGCGCAACTCGGCGGCCGAGTTGCGCTACTCGGGAAAAGTGCCTGCATCTGGCGGCTGCCCGCGACCACTTTGCGTGGGCACGGACGGGCCGGGTCCCCTCTCGCCCTGGC
>JAKAEN010000172.1 GCA_021818355.1 Actinomycetes bacterium
CGGGATGGCTCGCGGCGAAACGGCAGCCACGAGGGCCCCCGTGACTGCGGCCAAACCGAGCCCGACTGCGATTCCAGAGAGGGCAGCGCGACCTGAATCTCCTGGTCCACTCATACCTTCATGCCTCCGTATAGGCAGCGCCGCACCCCGGACAGACCGCCGCGTTGTTCTCCCTCTTACGCCCACAGACCATGCACTTCCTCTGCGCCTCCCCCGCTCGAATCTCCATCCGCTTGAGAACGAACTCTTGGTCTTCTTTCCTGCGGCGCGCTTCGGCCCGTTCCTCCTGCTTGGACGTCACGTAGCCGAGCACCGAGAGCGCCAGCGCCGAAAGGAGCAAAACGCTCGCGAGAGCTGCCGGAAGGGCAACGATGGCGAAGACAACCGGATGAAAGACCGTGCCAACGAAGGCGTCCCACCTCTCTGGGGTAAACCTCATCGCCCCCAACTGGACCCACGACTTCCCCGTCTGATTGAAGAAGTCGACCTGGCGATGAAAGTGAGCGGAGCGCTGAAGCACAAACCACGCCCCGAGATAGCCCACTGAGATAACCAGCGCCCCGACGAACCAGAACCTCCGTACGAGCCGGCGCAGCCATGCGTGGACAGTCTCGACCCTTTCGCTGAGCTCGGTTCCGTTCATCGCGACCCCCTCACGCCTTCTGGCCGCAGAATGGGCAGAATGCGGCTCCGGGCGGCAACGCCTGGGTGCACTTGGAACATGCCCCGCCGGCTGCGGCAAACGCCGACCCGCACTTCGAGCAGAACTTGGCCCCGGCGACCGCGACACCGCCGCACGCCGGGCAGAAACGCTGCGGTGCGGCAGCGTTGGCTGTCGCAGCTGCAGGAGCGAGCGCGCCAGCGAGGTTGGCGCCGAGCGCCGGAGCAGCGCCCAACCCGATGCCCAAACCGAGCCCGCCGGAGAGCAGCGATCCAGCTACACCCGAGGAGTTGCCTGCAGTTGTCTCGAGCACGTCGAAGGTCCGTTTCAGCTTGTACCCGTCTCCGAGCACGTCGAGCTCCGCGCGCGTCCCGAGCACCTCCCGCAACTTGACGACGGCCGGGTCGTCCTCCGGAATCGTGATCGATGTGACGTAGAGGTTCACGATCTCGAGGCCCCAGCGGTCCATTTCCTCGGCGACCGGAACGCGCACCTTGCCCGAGATCTCATCGAGCCACGCCGTCAGCTCCAGGACCGGAATCCTGTCCCGAACGATCGCCTTGGCAATGGTGTCCTTGAGCTTGCTGACCAGCAGGCCGCTGAAGTACCGACGAACAGTGTCTGCGTCCCAATCGTGCAGGGTAGCAACCAGTTGCGTGATGAGGGCACGGGAGTCCTTCACTCGAATCCCGAACTGCCCCCACGCTCTGACCGGAACGAGGATCTTGAACTGTGGGTCCGTCACAGGGAACGGCGCCTCAGTGCCCCAGGTCATGTCGAGCTTGGCATGCCGGTTCACGTACCACACCTCGGCAGTAAAGGGCGTCTTCCCCCCGAACGGGAGGTTGATGAGTCGCTGGAGAACAGGGATATTGGAGGTCGACAGCGTATGAGTGCCCGGCCCGAGAACATCCAAGGCACGCCCTTCCTTCACGAAGACGGCCTCCTGCCCCTCATTGACCACGACTTGCGTGCCGAGAACGAGGTTCTCTGAGCCGACCTTGTGGACGATTTCGTCGTCCGTCAGAGCGTCGTACTTGAGCCGCCCGATGAGAGCCATGCCGTCCAGTCCCCCTCCGGCCCTACGCCTACCGCCCGAAGACCTGGCGCGTCGACCCCTTGCGGATCGTCTTCTCGTCCGCCCACTCGATGATGCCCGTCTCGACGTTCGTGAGGTTGAGCGTCACCTGATAGTCGACGAGCTTAGTTCTCCCGGCCTGTTTCACGATCGATCCCACCTCGCCGTAGAGCATGAACTTGGCGCCGATCTGCCTGGCTTGGCCGGCAGCGGTCGACGGATCCACGATGCCGCTCTCGTTTTGGTAGCTGATCTGCTTCTGCAGCTCCTTTGGAATGTCGGAGGCCGCCGTGAAGCGCACCTTCCCCGACTTCAGAAGCGCCGTCCGGATCCGGTCAGTGATCATCTTCGTGTCGATGTGCTCCGAGGTCTTGTTCCGGAGCGGCGACACCCAGATCACCGGCCGGTCGCTCCCGAATATTGGGGTCTCGAGAAGCGACGAGACCATCTTGTCGGTGATCATCTGCACGTCCGTCGTCCCAAAGTCCGCGGTCAACGTCTCGACCGCGTTGGGGTCCTGGTAGCTCACGGCCGGGCCCGACGCACAACCCGTGAGGAAACCGAGCAGCACTACACCCGTCATCACGAACGATTTCATTTCTCTCACCCTCCGATCGAGAAGGAATTGATGGTAGTCTGCAGACCTCGCACCACGACGATCGTCTTGTTCCCCGCCACCACGGTCAGCTGCACGTCCTTCTCCAAGGCCTGCGCCTGAGCGTTGACGCGTCTTAGCCGTACGTCGTACTGCCCGACCGGCATCACCACGCGCGCGACTTGCACCTCGTCCGGCAGGCCGTAGAACGCGCGTAAGTCGGCTCTCGTACTCGCTGCCTTGTAGATCAGGCCGAACAGGTTCGCGACCAGCTCCGCCCCCACCCCACCCTGCTTTTGCGCTTGCTTCGCCGTCTCCCTCTGCGCGGTCTCCTTGGCCACCACGCGGGCGATCTCCCGCGCCGTGATCCCGACCCACTTCTCTTTCAACGCCTTGACGGCGAGCACGTGCATGTCGATGAGGGGCTCCGTTTCCACCGATCGTCCCGCTATGCTGACTTCGAGGCGCTCGGCGGTCGGCGTGAAATCGGTGTACACGGGAAACGCCGTGTAGCTGATCGATCCCCAAGGGAGCGGAACCGGGAACTTCACCTCCTGCTTCTCCGGGACCAGACCTTCTTCGTAGATGATGACCACCTCGCCCTGGTCTGCCGCCGGCGCTGCGACGTTCGGTTCGGCCCCCGAGAGCCGCTGCACGGACTCGCGAATGGGATCGCACTCCGGGGTCAGTTCCAGCGCCTTCCGGTAGTCGATGAGCGCATCGTCGGCCTCGCCGTTCATTTCGTACACGAGCCCGGACAGGAAATACGTGAATGAGTTCTGGAACGAGTTCTTTACGCCCGCGGTGAAGCTGTCCATCTTCCCCAGCTCCTCGGTCAGCTCGCTCGTGGCAGGTCTTTGCTGGTCCGCCTGCGAGTCCTTCTGCTCGGCTGCCTGCAACGCCTTAGCGTGCTTCTCAAGCTCGAGCTGTTGGTACTCGTCGGCCTTTCGTACCTCGACGCGAGCGCCGGTCAGGTCACCAAGAGCAATGTAGTTGAGGGCGTTCAGCGTGTGAGCCATGACCTTCTCGTAGGCGTCGCCCTTGAACTCGATCGTGTTGTCGTTGGTGAGCAACGAGCCGGCGGTCTTGGCGACGTCGCTGCCGGAAACGACCGCTTTCGACTCAAGGTCACGCGCAATCGCGTCGGCCAGGAGGAAGTGATCCCTGCTCTCGGCCCAACGCCCCACTGCTTCGTCGGCGGCCGCCAGCTCCCAGTTCGCCAGCATCCCTTGACCGTCCCGACGCGCGGCGTCCTTTGCGTAGATCGAGTCGATGACCGTCATGTCGTTTGATCCCATGGAGGGACGCGCCTTGTTGAACGAGTCCGCGTAAGACTTGAACGCCCCTGAGGTGGACGACGTGGCGCAACCCCCGGCCACAAACACGACAACCGAGACCAACCCCAACACCAGCAGCCTCTTCCCAGCACTGACCATCTCTCTCCTCCCTCCGAGGTCGTGCCTACCCAGCTACCGTGCCGGGCGGCGGGCAACCATCCCTCTCTTGATTGAACCGGCACCCTGAAGGATCCGCGCCCGTGTAGCCTTCGTGAGGACTTCTTCGATCTCGACCACGGCGACAGGGATCTCCCGTGCGCCGAGCGTCTCCCCGGTGTCGGGGTCGACCATCTCGCCGTCGGCGCTCAGAACCTCCAGACGGTCGCCTGGCCTCAGGCCGCAGCCCTCGCCGCGGTTGAGGAAGACCGTGCCATCGGCGACATCGACGATTCTGATCGGGAAGACCGCCTCGAGGATCTTTGAGGCGATCGCCTCCGCGTGCGCACGGAGGAGGTCCTCGTAGAAGATCTCGCTAGGGGTGACGGCCTCTCCGGCACTTGCGACAGGGATCGTGACCTTCTCGGATGTCTCGACTCGACCCGCGAAGACGTTGATGCCACGTTCCACGTCCATGATTCGCGCGTCGCTGACGATCGTACCGACGACGTCGGCCTTGGCCTGCTCGACGTACGGCACCACGCGGGAGTTCGTTTGGACCTCGAGGACACTGATTGCGCCCTGCACGATGTAGTCCGCTCGCGCTAACTTCCCGGAGTTGACCTTGCCCGAGTGGTCGGCCATCGATGATCTCCCGAACTTGAGCTCGGTCATCACCGCATCCAGATCCTGGCGCTCGACGACGTCGAACTTGCGACTGGAGATGAGCGCCGTCTTCAGGCGCTCAGTGAGGACGTCCGTCCGTACGCGTTCCCGTCCTTCGATTCGGTTCGTATTCCCAAAGCTGAAATCGAGGACGGCGATCGTCGGGCGTTCCTTCGCTTCCGGGACTCGGACGTGGCCCGGGCTTGCCGACACCTTGCCGAGGACACCCACAGCAAGAAACACCGCCAAGACCATGGGCAGTTCTGTTCGCTTGCAAACCTTCATCTCGCCCTCCATAAGTTTTTGACTGCCAAAGACGTCACTGGCGCCGCCAAACAAGTCGACGGGTGCCAGGAAGTCTCCGGCTCCAGCTGCGCTCGGAAGCGGCACTCAGGAGCGTCGGAACCCAGAGGTAACCGTGGCGGGGACTGCGCCGGGTGGCGACCCCAAATACAGCTAACGGAACCGGCGAGGGGGTAGCGACGACCTGCGCGGGATTGGCACAAGTCCGGCCGCTCGGCTGCACAACTGCTGATCGCCTCGCTCGACGGCGTGCCGTCGCGGCCGGAGCCCGAGCAGCCCGTCACAGACGTGCGTTGTTGGCTCCTGGAGTTCCGCTTTCGATCTTCCATCTCGCTCGTTCCGGGTCGTGCCTAGTGCTAGGAACGTGCCAACCCATCCCGAAAGCCACAGCGCCCAGCGCAATGCATTGACAGGGTTAGTGGTATGCGCGGCGAGGCGGCCCTCAACCGATGCGCTCGCGAAAGGGAGAGCCGGCAACTCTCTTGGCGGCTTGTCAACCGAGTTGCTCATCGGTAGAACGCGGGGGCCGGCCGCGAACGGTTCAGAGACGACCGGTCGCGGCGTGGGAACCGCCCCGGTGGAGCTTCGCAGTGCCCAGTTGGGGGCGGTCCAGTTTCCCATCACCGATATTCACGAAGTGTCGGCCGTCGCGAAGTTGACCTCGGCCTTGCCATCGCATAGGCTGTTCCTGCCTCCAGATTGGTTTGGTGTGCATAATGAGAGGGGTCCATCTCGCTGCTCTCGCCGTGGCAGGGTTCG
Source organism: Actinomycetes bacterium (assembly GCA_021818355.1). GTDB lineage: Bacteria > Actinomycetota > Acidimicrobiia > Acidimicrobiales > Acidimicrobiaceae > Acidithrix. Next base: position 5,496 of record JAKAEN010000172.1, read on the forward strand.
GCTGGAACCTCGCCGCCACCGGCCCGCACGCCACACCGCGGCTGGCCGACTACGTCGCCCCGCCCAGCGCTTCGTGGTGCGTGTTGCCGGCCGGAGGGCTGGCGGTGATGGAAGGACGGGTGGGTCCGGTGCGGACGTGGGACGCGACCGGTCGCCCGGCCGGCACGATCACGGTCGTCGACGCTCCGGTCGGGGGGAGCCCGATGCCGCCGGCGGCGTCGCTGACGCACATCGCGCTGCTCTGGCGAGGCGCCGACGACGGCCTCGTCGTTCAGCTCTACTCACTGGCAGGCGGGCGTCGCATCCGGCGGCTGACGTTCCCCTCGTACCCCGCGACCGTGGCGCTGGGCCCCGACGCCATTGTGATGGAACGGCTGTCGCTGGGCGACCCGGCGCCGCTCCAGGTGTTCGATCTGAGCGGGAAAGCGGTCGCAACCTACCCGCTGCCTACCGACCTCGTCCGATCGGTGCAGCGCGAAACCGGATCGGGGTGGCTCGCGCACGTGCGGACGTTCTTCGCCGGCGACGAGCTCTGGGGCGTGCCCGGCGGTCTCTACGAGCTCTGGCGTCTCGGCAAAGCTCCGTCCCGAATCGAGGTCGAGCCAGGCCGGAGAGTCGTTGGCAACCGCCTCACGGGCGAGACGGCCGCACGCTGGTACGAGGAGCGCGGGGTCCCGCCGGGGCCGAGGCGCGCGGCGGCCGTTTGGCAGCCCGCGGTCCGGCAAGCGAGCCCGAGCGGGCACACCGTGGCGCTTCTCCTCGAGGACCGCCCGGATGCCGAAAGCGGCCGCTGCAGGGTGGATCTCTGGTCGTTCCCAGGGCCAAGGCCGGGAGAGTCGGTTCGCATCCCGGGCCCGTGTCCCGACGCCGTGTACCAGGGCGTGGGCGGCCTCTGGCTCAGACGTCAAGGGAGGGTCGAGTGGTTTCCGTGGGCAACGGCTTGCCGGTGAGCGGCACGCGTCGTCTGCCGAGGCGGCCGGCGGCTCCGTCGATGACGACGATGCACGGCACGACAGGGCCTCAACACACGGCCGGTGGATGCTTCGGCGCGACGCGTTGGAGGAACGAA
>JAKAEN010000173.1 GCA_021818355.1 Actinomycetes bacterium
GCAGCTCGCTCCGGCCTCCGCCGATGTGCCGACCAGTCGATGGCCGCTCTCGAGGGCCAAGCGTGCGAACTCCTGCTTGGAGTCGGCGCGGCGGCACTCCACGAAGAAGATCGAGCCTGCTGACGAGCGCACGGTCTTGGGGTTGTACGGGTCGACCGAGCCGGGGAGAAAGACCACCGAGGAGGCGCCGCTGGCGTGTGCGGAGCGCAAAATGGTTCCTGCGTTGCCCGGGTCGCGAACCTCGTCGAGAACGACGGCGATCCCTTCGGGGAGCGGCGCGCGCGTCTCGGCTTCGGGCATGCGCGCCACGGCCGCAAGCCCCTGAGGACTCTCGGCGCTGAGGGCGGACCTAAGAGCGCCCACCTCGACCTCGTACACCGGAACCGCGGCTGAGGTGGCAAGGTCAAGCACTGCCTTCCATTCGGCGGCGAGCGCTGAGGAGTGGAAGACACCTTCCAGCTCCGCCGAAGCGCGTAATGCAGCCTCCACCGCGCGCGGGCCTTCGACGACGAAAGCCCCTTGTTCATGACGGAAGCTGGCACTCTCGGCCAGCTTCCTCAATCGCTTCACACTCGCGCTCGAAGGGCCGAGCGTCAAGGCGACACCCTCCGCCCCCGAACGGCCACGGCTAGGCGCTCTTCTGCTCCAGCGCGGCCTTGGCAGCCGCAGCTATCTGGGAGAAGGCGGCGGAATCCTGAACCGCCAGGTCGGCCAGGACCTTGCGGTCCAGTTCGATCTCCGCCAGCCGCAGTCCCGCGATTAGCTGGGAGTAGCTGATCCCGTTCTGTCGCGCCGCGGCGTTGATGCGCTGGATCCAAAGCTTGCGGAACTCGCCCTTGCGCGCCCTGCGGTCGCGGAACGCATACGCAAGGGAGTGCATGACCGCTTCGTTCGCGGAACGGAAGGTGCGCGAACGATCCCCGTAAAAGCCCTTCGCCTGATCCAGAACCGCCTTGTGGCTCTTTCTGGCGGTTACGCCTCGCTTGACTCTTGCCATCTCAAATTCCCTTTTCTTCGCTAATCAAACCCGGTGAACCGTCGCCCGAGTTCCCTCAGATCCCCAGCATCTTCCGGACGGCCTTTGCCTGGCCGCCGGCCACCTCGGCCTCGCGCCCCAGCCGACGCGTGCGCGTCGACGACTTCTTCTCCAGCAGGTGAGCACGGTACGACTTGCGGCGCAGGATCTTGCCGTTGGCAGTCACCTTGAAGCGCTTCTTGGCGCCGGTCTCCGTCTTCATCTTGGGCATTTCTTCTCCTTGGTTTCAAAAAAGGGCGTGCAAGCCCGCCTTGCGGCGGCACCTCCGCCATCGAGGGAAACTGCTCTTTGGCATGGGCCCTGGCCGGCCCGGTGGGCTCCTGCGCCCGGCCCTAGGCCTCTTCGGCCTCGTGCTCGGCCTGGCGCGCCGGAGTCTTGGCGGTCGCCCGCTTGTCAGGGGCGAGCACCATCACCATGTTTTTGCCATCAAGCTTGGCAGCGGCTTCAACCTTGGCGATTGCGGCGGTCCGCTCCTCGATCTTGTCGAGGATCTGCCGTCCGAGATCGGGGTGGAATACCTCGCGTCCGCGGAACATGACCGTGACCTTGACCTTGTGGCCTTCACCTAGGAACTTGATGACCTGCTTGGTTTTGGTCTCGAAGTCTCCGGTTCCGATCTTGGGTCGGTACTTCATCTCCTTGAGCTGGGAGCTTACCGACTTGCGGCGCGACTCCCTCGCCCTCTGAGCGCTGTCGAACTTGAACTTGCCATAGTCCATGATTCGGCATACCGGAGGCACCGCCATCGGGGCAACCTCCACCAAATCCAAGTCCATGCTCTTCGCAAGTTCGAGAGCCTCGGCGGCACTCTTGATTCCGAGCTGGTTACCCTCGGGATCCACCAAGCGGACTTCGCGGGCCCTGATGCGCTCGTTAATCCGCGGTTCGCCAGTTGTCGCAGTTGCTATTTAACACCACTCCCTACGCAAGTTACCCAATGGGTAACGACCAATTGCGAATCCAAACTACACAAAAAGTGCAGCTCGCATTCCCAGCCAGCCAACCAAAATTCGGCACACGCCGAACTGGAACGCGCTGATCAACGCGGCCTTGGAAGCCGTCGTTGGATCTGGCCCGCCGGAATCGATCCGGCAAGGCGGCCGGCTAACCGGCACTTGCAGCACATCCAGGCCCGTTATTCTAGCTGGAATGAGCACCTTGTGGACACCCGAAGGCGAATACGAGCCGCACCAAGGCGGCGATGCCGCCGAGGGAGCGCAAGACGAGTACGGCGAACCCACCGCCGAGCAGCTCCGCGAAGCCCAGCGCATCGCCGACGAGCTGCGCAGCGCGGACCCGGCAGTGGTCGTCGCCAACCACTGCTACGGCCTCTTCGAGCTGGCGGCGGTGCACCTTTCGAGCCAGCCCCCCAACCTCGCCGCCGCCGCCATGGCCATCGACGCGCTGGCGGGCATCGTCGATCAGGTCGGCGAGCGCCTGGGGGAGTACCGGCCCGAGCTTTCCGATGCCCTTGGCCAGCTGCGCCTGGCTTTCATCCAGCTCTCCTCGGTCGGCCCTCAGGACAGCGGGACCGCCTAATCGGCGCCAGGCTCACCCGGCCGTCGGAAATTCAGCACGAGAGCTTGATTACGGATCGGGCCTCAACTCCGCCATCGGGCGCAATACCCAGCCGAGCGGCCACCGGCGCGCCAACGGCAACCTCGCGCGATCCGTCCGCGATGACCATGCAGTGGAAGCGCACGAGAGTGTCCGGCTGTCCGATCAAGCGGAGTTCACCGAGGCCGCTGGCGGAGTCGAAGCTTTCGACGGCCGCTTCGTGCACTCCTCCCAGCAAATCCGGCGACGGACGGTCGGAGCGCGGGGCCGGGGCCATGGTTTTCCTAGGGGACGATCTTGGAGAGCGGGATCTCCAGGATGGCCGTGGCTCCGGCATCGCTCAGGGCGGGAATGAGCGTGTTGATCCCCTTGCGCGGGACCACGGCCTCCACCGCATATCCCGCATGGCCGAAGAGCTCGGCCATGGTAGGAGCCTTCATGGCGGGAAGCAGCGCTATGACCTTGTCCACGTCGTCCGCGGAGACGTTCAGCTTCAGCAGGACATGCTTGCGCGCCGCCAGTGAGCCGGAGAGCAGCGTGTAGAGCTGCTCCATGGCATGGCGCTTCACCGGGTCGGCGGCAGCCTCCTTGTTGGCGAGAAGTTCGGTGTGTGAGACGAGAATGGTGTCGAGTATGCGCAGGCCGGCCGCGTGCAGTGCCCGCCCGGTCTCGGTGATCTCGACCACGGCATCCGCGATCTCGGGGATCTTGGCCTCGGTGGCGCCATAGGAAAGCTGGACCTCCGCCTGGATTCCGTGCGAAGCGAAATAGCGGCGAGTCAGGTTCGGGTATTCGGTTGACACACGCACTCCGTCACCGAGCTCCGCGGCTGTCTTGGCATGGGAATCCCGCGCCACCGCAAGCACCACCTTGATGGGGTTGGTGGTCGCTTTGGAGTATTCGAGCTTGCCGATGGAGACCAGATCGGCTCCCGTCTCCTCCACCCAGTCGCGCCCCGCAATGCCCAGGTCGAAGAGCCCCCGCTCCAGATAGGTGGGAATCTCCTGGGGGCGCAGGATGCGCACCTCTTCGATGCGCGGGTCGTCCACCCTGGCCCTGTAGTCCACGTCGGACGAACGTTCGACCACCAGGTCGGCCGAGGCGAAGAGTTCCATCGTCGCCCTCTCGAGCGACCCCTTGGGGAGGACAAGTTTCAGCATTGCACCGCTTCCGCGCACTAGACAATCAGGCTTGGCTGCCCTACAAACTAGCGCGGCGGCCTGAGCGCCGGGACCAGGGCAACGCTGCTCAGCGGCTCCCTCCGCCCAGTCCGCGCAGCATGGCCAGGCCGATGGCGATGCCCTTGCGGACCTTCGGATCGCCAAGCGAGCGAAGGATCTCCGAGAGTTTGGGCGCGCCGGCGCGCTTTACCTCCGCGGCACCCTCGCGCAGGCCCGCCTGCACTCCCTTGAGGATATCCGGATCCAGCTGGCCGGCAATGCCAAGGAATCGCGCAAGGTTCTCGACACCCTGACGCGTGGAGGGGTTGTCCATCCGCTCCATCACTATGGCCAGCGCGTTCGGACCCTCCTCGAGCAGGCCGTTGACCAGCTCGACCACCCCGGAATCGACGAGGTTTTCGCGCAGCCTGGCGAACTCCGCCGCCGTCTGGTCGTAGACCGCGCTCCTGGGCAGCCCCAGCTCGATCGGTTCAGCCATGGCTAGAGTCCTCCTTCCTTGCGCCTTGCCGGCGGCTCTGCGTAGTCGGATCGGCCCCACTTCGACTCGATCTTGATGCCGAGCTGAGGCTTGCGGTTCCCGTACCGGAAGTTTCGGCGCGGAAGCGGGGAGGCACCGTCCGTCTCGAGCACCTCCAGCTTCACGGCCAGCTCCTTGTAGGCCGGGGTGTGAGTGGCCCGGTCGGTGAAATTAGAGGTGAGCACGTTGATCGCCGACTCGTTGTGCTGGGAGTTCATGGGCATGTACAACTCGTTGCCCGTGACCCGCTCGGTGACGAGCGCACGGGCACGGACCGATCCGCGCCGCGAGATGAGGCGCACCAGCGTACCGTCCTTGATCCCCCGCTTGCCGGCCAGCTCGGAGGATACCTCGACAAAGGTGTCCGGAGTCATCTGGCTGATCCCCGCCGACTTATAGGTCAGGTTCCCCTCGTGGAAGTGCTCAAGCAGCCGGCCATTGTTCAGGTGCAGGTCGTATTCGTCGTCGACCTCCTCCGAGAGGGGCTGCCATGCGAGCGGGTGGAGCCTGGCCTTGCCTCCCGGGAAGTGGAATTCCTCGGCATACAAAAGAGGCGAGTCCGATCCGTCGGCTGCAACCGGCCACTGCTGACTGCCGAAGCCCTCCAGGCGCTCGTAGGCCACTCCCGCAAAGAACACGGCCGAGGCTGCGGCCTCGGCCATCACCTCTTCGGGAGAGGAATAGCTCCACCCCGCGCCCATGGCGTTGGCCACGCCCATCACGATCCTCCAGTCCGGGCGTGACTCCCCGAGCGGGTCCATCACCTGATATAGGCGCTGGATACGCCGCTCCGTATTGGTGAAGGTTCCTTCCTTCTCGAGCGAGGGGCTGGCTGGAAGCACGACGTCGGCGAACCTGGCGGTGTTCGAGAAGAAGACGTCCTGGACCACGAAAAAGTCGAGCTTCGTGAAGGCGTCCTGGACATGAAGGCTGTTCGCATCCACCAGGCCCATGTCCTCGCCCATGAGATACAAGGCGTGGACCTGACCCTCGTGCATGGCGGCCACCATCTCGTGGTTGTCGAGCCCCTTGCCCGAGGGCAGCTTCACCCCCCAGGCCGACTCCCATTTGGCGACGATTGCGGGGTCCGAGACAGGCTCATAGCCGGGCAGGTAGGCCGGCATGGCCCCGAAGTCCGAAGCGCCCTGCACGTTGTTATGCCCGCGCAGAGGGTATGCCCCGCAACCCTCGCGGCCGTAGTTCCCAGTCGCCAGAAGGAGGTTGGAAATGGCCGTGGAGGTGTCGCTGCCGCCGGCGTGCTGGGTCACGCCCATCGCCCACAGCACAGCCACCGCCTCGGCCCCTGCGATCTCCCTGGCCACCGCCTCGAGAACTTCTGGCTCTATGCCGCATGCCTCGCTCGCGGATGCGAGGTCGAATTGGGCGAGGCTCTCGCGGTAGGCGTCAAGACCGTCCACCCGCGCGGCAAGGAACGCTTCGTCGGCCATGCCTGAGTCGAGGATGTACTTGGTGACGGCGGAGAGCCAGATCATGTCCGTGCCCGGCTTGGGGTGCAGGTGTATGTCGGCGCGCTCGGCCATCTCGTTCTTGCGGAGATCCGAGACGATCAGGCGCTGCCCGTTGAGCTTGTGGGCCCGCTTCACCCTGGTGGCGATAACCGGGTGGCTCTCGGCGGTGTTGGATCCGATCACCACCACGAGCGATGCCTTGGCGATGTCGGAGATGGAACCCGAATCGCCGCCGATTCCCACGGTGCGCCACAGACCCGTGGTGGCGGGTGCCTGGCAATACCTGGAGCAGTTGTCGATGTTGTTGGTGCCGGCAACCGCCCTGGCCAGCTTTTGCATCAGGTAGTTCTCTTCGTTGGTGCACTTGGACGAGGAGATGAACGCCAGGGAATCTGCGCCATGGAGCGACTTGATCCTGGACAGCGTCTCGCCCACGTAGGCGATGGCCTCGTCCCAGCCCGCCTCCACGAAACGGTCCCCTCGCCGGATCAGGGGCGTGGTGAGACGTTCGCCGGAGTTCACGAAGTCCCACCCGAACTTGCCCTTGACGCAGGTGGAGACGCCGTTGGCGGGCCCTTGGGAGGGTTGCACCTTCAGGATCTTGCGCCCCTTGGTCCAGATGTCGAAGGAGCAGCCGACACCGCAGTAGGTGCAGACGGTCTTGGTGCGCTTTATCTGTGCGTTGCGCAGCCTGCGCTCCGCCTCCGAGAGCGCCATTACGGCCTGGATCCCGGTGGCCGGCTCGGCCGCCTTGGTGATCGAGATCATCGGCTCCTTG
>JAKAEN010000174.1 GCA_021818355.1 Actinomycetes bacterium
TCGGCCGCGCCTTGTAGCGTGCCTGCCACAACGGTCCCAGCACCTTGCACCGCCGGTTGAACCCCTGCGTGTACGCGTGCTGGAGGAACCGGATCGAGCGCCACAGCGGCACGCTCGCGGTGCGAACGGCCAGGTGGTCGTGGTTCGGCATGATGCACCACGCCAGCACGGCAAGGCCATCTCGCTTCTTGACCTCGTGCAGGAGGCTCCAGAATCGCCCGGCCTCGTCCTCGAGTTTGAACGGCGCTTCGCCACGCCCCGCCCGGTTGTAGGCGTGGCAGACGAGCCCCTCGACGAACACTCTCGGCCGCCGTGGCACCGTGATCTCCTGCCAGCGACGCGACCACACTTCAGCTACTTGCGTACCTGGCACCTATTCTGTCGCGGAGTAGCGGAAAGATCGAAGGCCGTCCACGCTTGGCGCGCGGGGTCAACAAACACGCCCTTCGCGCCAATTACCTGTCCGCGCTGGCCGCCCTGCAAAACAGTGCGCTCGATGCGGCGTATTACCGCAAGCAGTACCAACGCCACGAAGGACACCCCAAGCCGCACGTCGTCGCGCTTCTAGCTCTGGCCCGACAGCGCTTCAAGGTCCTCTACAAGCTGATGACCACGGACGCGGCCTACGACAAGGAGATCCTCATCGCCAGTCACCTCGACCGGGAGCGCCAAAACACGAACAACGGCACACGACCGGCCTAGCCTATGCGCGCATCTAACGCCGTCCTACTCCACCTTGACTTCTGATAGAGGTACCTATGTGGGAGGAGAAGGCGTTCAACCAACACCGGTTGGCCCTCGAGGAGCACCTGGCCGAGGTCGAGGCGAGCGAGTCGCCCAAGAAGGTGAGATGGCGATAACTGGTACCGATCTCCGATCGCGGGGCGCTGTGCGGGCCTGGGAGGCGACTACGCCGGGCAGTGTGCCCCGGTCGGGCCGTCTGCGGGTGTGGGGTTGCTGTGTGCACGGTCGTCCTGGCGTGGGGGTGCTCGCCGGGCCTGTTGCTGAATCGCCACTGAGGAGTGGTCACAGACCGCAAAGCTTATAAAGGTAGACGTCTCAAGAGGGTGCAGCGACCGTTGCCTGAGCACGCTAGAATGCGCTCCAGCGACGGCACACCAACGAGGTGCAGACCATGAGCATGATCTCTCGATTCCGCAACGCGATGAAGAGCACTGCCGGCAGGGCGACGCTGGCCACGATGATCGGGGCTGGTGCGCTGTTCGGTGTTGGGCGCAATGCGAGCGCGCAGACCGTGCCGCCGCCGACGCCGCAGATCGTCACGGTGCTGGGCAGCGGGAACGGCCTGAACGGGACGCGGTGGATCAGCGAGCTGCTCCTGGGGAACCCGAACGCGCAGGATGCGCACGGCAAGATCGTCTTCTACAACACCAGCCCGGGAAACGATGACACCAACCCGAGCACGCCGTATACCGTCCCGAAGTTCGGCACGCTCACCCTCTCTGACCCCATCAAGGCGGCGGGCTTGTCCGGGAATTGGAGCGTGAAGATCGTGCCGGAGGATGTGCCGGTGAGCGCGTCCGCGCGCACGTGGAACCAGCAGGACCGCGACGGGAATCCTGGAACGGTCACGCAGCTCTCCCAGTACGAGAACGCGACGAGCATGGACAACCTGCTCCTTGACGGCGACGCGGCGACGTTCGTCTTGCCGGACAGCACGCCCCAATCCGACGGCAAGCCGGCCTTCCGCGCGAACCTCCACTATTACACCGAGGCCGCGGTGGCCGGGGAGATCCCGCAGTTCCGCGTCACGCTCTTCGACCGCTTCGGCAACTACGTGAACGAGACCCTCGTGACCGGCGCGGACCACGCGCACGGACAGATCGTGAACGTCGTCCCCACGCTCTTCGGGCGCGACCAGGCGCCCTACGACCGCCTCCTCATCACGCCCAACAACACGCCAGGCTACCGCAGCAAACTCCGCATCATCGCGACGCCCGTCCAGAACAACGAGGACCTCTCCGGCTTCGACGACGGCGGCGTACAAGAGGCGAGCGTGGAGAAGCTCGTGACCGATTCCAGCTTCCAGGTCGCGCCCGGCACGGTCGAAGCCAACGACACCTTTGCCTATCGGCTCCACGTCAAGAGCGCGCCCGGCACCACCATCACCGGCTGCGCCATCACGGCGGGCATCCAAGGTTATGTCCCCGGGAACGGCACCAACGACTTCACTTGGGAACAATCCAGCACCGCCACCGTCGCCGGCAGCTACCCGCTCAGCGCGAGCTGCGGCATCAAGGACCTCAACGGCGACCACACCAGAACAATTGTTGGCAACACGATGACGGTGAATCCGGAGAAGGACGGCTACGTCGCCACCTACGCCGACGCGAAAGCATTCATCATGAACAAGTTGGACCTTGTCTCGACATGGGCAAGTCACGGGCTCTTTGATGGCCAACCATATGCTCCAGCCACTTGGAAAACGGCATGGCCTCTCTATTTCGACGGCGTCGCAAATGCGTCTAACCCTGAAATCAGCACAATAGTATTCAATGATATCGGCAACACGATGACAGGAAATGACGTGCTCCTGAAACTGACAAACGGAACGCAACAGGCCATCATGGGCCTCCCCGAGCAAGAGTTCGACCAATTCCGTAATGCGGTGAAGGCGAAGCTGCCGCAGTGATATCCATGATTAACGCAAAGATCTGTTGGGCGCGAGGGGACGTCGTTACTGGAAGGTATACCTATACCGACGATACTGGTGAGGGTTTTGAGATGTTTCTCACGAGCCCGCGTGAAGGGGAGATGAGTGTCGAGTTCATCATGACTATCGTAGAGTTACGCGAATTCATCACCGTGCTTACTGATATCGCCAACGGCAGAGAGGCCTTCATCAAGGCGAAGCAAGCGGAATACGTAACAAAGGACTGTAGCAATCCTCGTCCGCCGCGACCGTCGAAGGATTAGAGCGCTATCCGTTCGTCAGGATTGTTCTTCCGGCGCGTTTGCCTGTTGCGCGCAGGTGGGGCAGTCGGGCCGTCGTTCGAACGCACGCCGTGGCATTGTGACCTGCTGCCAGCGACGCTGCCACACTTCAGCTACTTGCGTACCTGGCACCTCTAGTACATGACACCCATGGCCCTACCGCCCAGCCACAATACTGTCAATAAGCGTGGACGTGGTACCTAAGGGAGGGCAACCTAGCCGGTCTACCCGACACCGATTTTGCTCTTCGCTAGTAGCAGAGGTCGCAGGCCAGGCGGTTTGCACTCATGATGATCTGCGCTGCACCCCGAAATGCCGGGTCGGTCCATTCCTCCTCGGTTCTTGCAGCGATTAGGATATGAGAGGGCACGTACCCCACCGGGTTCTGCCTCTCGCACGAATCGAGCCAACTCAGCCAGAGTTCACCTGCGGCAACCTCCCCTTCACATTCCACCCCGAAGTAGTCGGGGAGATGAACGTCGATGGCACCCAGCGACTCATCGAGGCTGCTTCCCTCGCTTCGCAATATTGCATCAACCGGGGCGCGCCCAGCAGCCGCGATTCCCGCCTGAAGGAAACAGATGACGTCCATGATTATCCGGTTCAGTTGAGGCACCGAGGCGCGTGCGGCGGTATGCCTGAGAACGGTTTCGATCTTCGCCATGCTCGCGCCCGCGGAGTCGGAGAGCAAGATTGACTTTTCGCGAACCGCTTGCGTCGAGCCGCCGCCTTTTGCAACCGCGTCCAGCGAAAGGGGCGTATATGGCAGCAGCATCCAGTCGCCCAAGACATATTGCGGAAGATACACGGCAGCGAATTGGCGGCGTTTCCCCCCCCTCGAAGCCTTATGACCGACGCTCGCGTCATGTCCCTCACCCCAGGACCGAAACGCGAAGTCCAGCTCGTCATAGGGTTCGTCAAATGAGCGCTCGGACGAGGGGGCGACCTTCACGTGAGTTCCGCGGTAGTCGTCCTGAGCATAGTATTGCGCAAAGAAGTAGCAGAGCGTCTCGATGCTCAGGATCCGGAAACTTTGTGCGATTGTGCGAATCACACTCAGGTGGGGCGCAAGGGCCTTTTCCAACGCGGCGAGGGCCCCGGGAAACCTACTGAGACTTTGAAGGGGCGAATCGGCAGCGACAGACACCTGAAGTGGACGTCCGATAGCTGCGAGCTCTGCATTGCCCAGAGGCGCCACAGTTTCCACGCATCTGTCTCCCCAGAGGACTGCCGCCAATTCGAGGTACCGATTGGCGATCATGGTGAGCTTCTGGCTATTGATTGCGCCCTTCTTTTGATACGGAACAATCGCATGCACGCGCACTGTGGCACCAACGCCCTCATAAAGTCGTTGCCGTCTATCTTGACAAAGTCGCAGTCCTGCTTCGATCTCGTGGTCGGTTAGGTCGAAACGCTAAAGGGAACGGTTATAGCTAATCCACGATACGTCTGCGAGCAGTACATGTAGGGGAACGCGAAGCGCTTGACCGGCACGCCACGCTCGCCCAATGTCCGCCAAGAGGAGGATGGAATCATCGATTGCGCTGAGGCCGTGCGCCAAGAGGACTGCTGCGGGATCGGTTCTCGCGAAGTTCTTCAACCTCGTTTCGACGCCAAGTGCGTCCCACACCTTCCACGCATGGTGCGCGGGCTCCCTTGGGCCATCGTCGCTCCTGGCTTGGCGCTGTTCGCCAAATGCTAGGAATGACCACTTACCCAGTAACTTCTCTGGGAACGCCAGAAAGAGCGCTTCCGGCGCAGGGCTCGGTGACTGCCTCTCGTCACCGCCACGACGGAGCGCCTCGAATAGATGTGCCCTGAATGACGCGCCCTCCTGCCTTACCGCGACGCTCTTCAAAAGACCCTTCTTCTGTCTCTCGGCAGCTGCGAGACGAGTGCGGATCCGCCCTCGGGCGAGTTCCGCCGCTGCTCTCAGATCTAGCATCTCCCACCTACCTCCATTTGAGCTGGCCCGATTCCCTGGACAGACAAGTGATCTTACTCGTGCTTCGTCTTTGATGGAAGCCTCAGTTCGGTTGGCGTTGCGGTAACCTGTACCAGTCGCATCGGTACCACATCGGTACCAGGTGCGCAGAAGTTGAGAGAGTCCATCCACTTGGCTGGCATCGGGAGAATGCAAGGGGTGACGGCGATCCTTGTCTCACCATTCTTTAGCGCTGAGTCGATGCGGCCTTGCGCGCCTCGGCATTGCAACGACCGGGGGCGAGTTGACGAGGGCGGGAGGCCACGATGGGCGAGGCGGATGCACTACGATTGGTGGAGGCTGTGCGCGCGGCGTGCATCACCGCCGTCGAGCAGGTCTGGGAGGAGGCCGGTGCCCGCGCCCCCTGTGCAGAGGGTCGCTGGGAGCTGGCGATCGATACGATAGAAGCGCTTGATAGGACCTCCAGGTATCCCATTGGGCCTCTTGCGTGGCAGGCGTTCCGTGAGCGCAAGTCGGAGCGGCGCCGGGGAATCGGCGAAACCGCGGCTCTCCGCCGCGGGGCGGGACATGCCAGCCGCACGGTCGTCGCACGTGTGGCAAGGGGCCTGCGCACGGGGCATCTGACGTCCCGTGCACCAACCCAGCATTTGCAGCGCTCGCGGAGAGGATCGGGCAAACGCTGACGAGCCGGGCGAGTTCATCCGGGCGACAATAGACGAAATGGGATACCTGGAGGCACCTATCAATGCAGTCGCCTATTGGGTCTACCCCCGACAACAATGGGCAACCGGCACCGATTGCGTTACCATGATACTCGTGCCTGCGACGGCCAAAACGACCGCCCCGATTGCCTCGCCGCCGCCCTCTTCGGAGGCCGCACGCGCTCGGATGCTGGCTTGCCGGCCCCGAGACAGTGGGCCAGAGGCTGCCTTGAGGTCAGCACTCCACCGAATGGGCCTGCGGTTCAGGGTGGACTCGCAGCCGTTGCCCGGGCTGCGAAGGCGCGCCGACATTGTATTCGGGCCCGCACGCGTAGCGGTGTTCGTTGACGGTTGTTTCTGGCACGGTTGCACTCGACACGGCACCTGGCCAAAGGCGAACGGAGAGTTTTGGCGCCGGAAGATCGAAGCCAATAGGGAACGGGACAAGGACACTGGTCGCAGGCTTCGGGAGGCGGGCTGGCTTGAAATCCGTGTCTGGGAACACGGGTCCGTTGCGCGGGCCGCGGAGCGGATCTACCGTATCGTTATGACGAGAAGGCGCTTATCCCATAGAGGGCCAGAACAGTCGGTGCATCCGAGGCACAGCAAATGAAAGGCTTCGCGGCTGTTGATCTCTTCTGCGGCGCCGGTGGGATGACCCACGGGTTCCTACAGGGCGGCATGCGTGTAGTTGCCGGCGTCGACATTGACCCTTCGTGTAGATTCCCTCTCGAGGCTAACAACCTCGGAACTCGCTTCGTGGAACAGAGCATAGAGACGCTCACAGCAGGCGAGTTGGCCGGCCTGTATCCACGCGGCGTCGTTCGCGTGCTTGTCGGATGTGCTCCATGTCAGCCGTTTTCGAAATACGCCCTCCGTGATGGTCCAGACGAGCGATGGCTGCTGCTCTACGAGTTCC
>JAKAEN010000175.1 GCA_021818355.1 Actinomycetes bacterium
ATCTCGTTGGTGCTGGCGAATGAGTGGGAGCCGGGGATGAACCTGGGGACGGCAATCGTCCCGGCCTTCACGCGGGGACCGGCCACGCTGGCGGTATCCGCCGCTGCAATGGCGGAGCTGGCCCCTGGGCGCTTCAGCCTTGGAGTCGGGTCCTCGTCGGACGTCATAGTTTCCAAGTGGAATTCGGTCCCCTTCGAGCGGCCCTACTATCGCACGCGTGACGTCGTGCGCTTCCTTCGCATGGCCCTGGCCGGGGAGAAGGTCGACAGGGAGTTCGACACCTTCACAGTGCGCGGTTTCCGGCTGGCCTCGCCTCCTTCGGTGGCGCCGAAGATACTGGTCGCGGCCCTGCGCGAGCAGATGTTGCGCATGGCGGGGCGGGAGTCCGACGGAGCCATCATCAACTGGCTCTCGCCGGAGGATGCCGGCAAAGTCGTGCCGATCGTGGGGGAAGGCAAGGAGATCGTCGCCCGCGTCTTCGTGGCCCCCGGCACGGATCGCAAGGCGTTCCTGGAGGGAGCGAGACGGGCGATCGCCGCCTATTTGAACGTCGGCGTATACGCGGACTTCCATCGCTGGCTCGGCCGCGGTCCGCAACTCGAGCAGATGTGGGAGCTCTGGGCCACTGGGGACCGGGCCGGCGCGGTGGCCGCGATTCCGGAAGATGTGGTCGACGCTCTGGTCGTCGGTGGTACCGCGCAGCAGTGCCACCGACGAATCGCAGAATACTTCGACAACGGGGTGAGCGTGGTCACCGTGGCGGTCATGCCATTTGGCGCCGATCCGCTTCAGGCGGCGCTTTCGATAGCCCCGGGTAAAGCGTTAGGTGGATGAGTCGGGCTATTCGGCGAGACGGTAGGCCTCTCCCCACAGCCGGTTGTACCCGAGCTGCTCGAGCAATTTGGCGGCAGCGAGCAGATACGCCGCCGGATCATCCGGGGCAGGGGGAAGCTCGTCGGCCAAGGCGGAAGCAATGCCCTCCACGATAGGGAACGAACCAGGCAGGGCTTGGTCCGACTCGAGTATCTGCGCGATCCTCCCGAGGTCCCTCTCCCGCGCCAGATCGGGCGGGCGCTCGACAATGGCGTAGAAGCGCACGGCAGCCTCGCGCAGCGTGGCCGCGGAGTGTATGCGCTCGAATCGCACGACTTGTGCCCCAGCCGGGGCGGCGGCGTAAAAAGCCGGACTGTGGTAGCTCCAGCCGGTGGGTTCGCCGGCAGCCTTCCACACCGTTGAAGGCCCCGGCCCATCGGTCCAGGCAAGGTGGAGTTCGGCCGGACGCCAGTCGAAGCCTGCGCCGGGGAAGCCCTCGAGTGCCTGGGAAATCGCGCCTGCCGCCTCTTCGCGCGAGAGCGGCTTGCGCCGCCTGGGAATGCCTTCGAATCTCACAGCACCCTCCTCGAGCCTCCGACTTGGTCGTCGCCGGGCATCAAAGCGTAACGATAGAGGAGCGTGCCGTCTTCCTCCAAGACCGAGGCGAGCTCCAGGCGGATCAGGCCATAGTCGCCACCGGGGCCGAAAGGCCCGCCATGGTGGCTCGGAGCTGCAAGTGGGGTCGTGGTGAGGCAGATTTCGTCGATGACCCCTTCGGCCAGTAGCAGGCCTAGAAGAGTGGGCCCCCCTTCGCACACGACGCTGCGATAACCAAGATCGAGCAATTTGGCGCGCAGGAGTCCAAAGTCCATCTCCCTTTCGCCTACGAACAGGAACGATGGTTCGACGCTGAACGAGGAGGCAAGGCGCTCCGCCTCCGCCTTTCGCGCCCCGGAGGTTGCGATCACCACCTGCTCCTCCGATCGGGCGATAGGCGCGTTTCCCAGCCCGTCCAAGGACCTCGCGACCACTACCAGCTTGGGGGGTGCCATCGATGCGCCCGGGATGACCTCGGGGGCGTTGGGCGCGGGGAGGGAGGTGTAGCCCTCCGCGATGGCGTTTCCTCGCCCTATCACCACCGCATCGGCGAAGGCGCGAATCACGTGGAAGGCCAGGCGATCGGCGCCGCTGGAGACCGGCCGCGAAACGCCGCCGAACTCCACTGCTCCGTTGACGGTGGCCACCATGTTCGTGCGCCAGAAGCCCCTGCTCGAGGCCGGAGGCCTGTATATCGCCGCCAGGTCGGTCGTCTCGCTGCAGTGAGGGAAGATTTGCCTCATGTGCCCAGGTTAACCTGGCGCCATGCACGCCCAGGGGAGCGGAGGGGCTTCGGATGTATCGTAGGCCCCCAGATAGGCTGGGGGGGTGGCCCCGCAAATATCATCGCTGTCGGAACGCAAGGTCGATTTCGACGCCAGGGCTGCTGTGGAGCTGCTCTCCCCGCCTGCGCGTTTCGCGGGGACCAGCTTTCAGAACTACATCCCCAATCGGAGCTTTCCGAGCCAGGCAGAGGCCGTCGCCGCCTGCCGGGAGTACCTCGAGGCCATCGCCTCCGCCCCCTCCGGTCGCCGCGGCCGTCTCTCGCTTCGCCGTCAGGCGCCTACCCAAGGGCGGGGAATCTACCTTGACGGCGGCTTCGGTGTAGGCAAGACCCACCTTCTCGGAGCGATCTATCGCGAAGCGCCGTCTCCAAAGGCCTACTTGAGCTTCGTGGATCTGGTGAACTTCGTTGGCGCCATCGGATTCGAGAGGGCTGTCCAGGAGCTGTCGCGCTACGTGCTGATCGCTGTGGACGAGTTCGAGCTGGACGATCCAGGCGAGACAGTGCTGGTCTCCTCGCTCCTCGACCGTCTCGCCTCCGTCGGGGTGAACTTGGCCGCGACCTCGAACACCCTGCCGGATCGTCTCGGCGAGGGCAGGTTCGCCGCAGTCGATTTCATGCGGGAGATCCAGGGCTTGGCAGCGCGCTTCGAGGTGGTTTCGATAGACGGTCCGGACTATCGTCATCGCCGGCTCAACCTGGCCGACGCCGAGGCCGACGAGATGCGGCTCAAGGAGCAGGCGCTGGCCGGAGGCGAGACGATAACCGTGGACCTCTTCGAGGCACTGCTTGCCAAGCTTGCCGCGACCCATCCGGTCATGTACTCCCGACTTATCCAGGGGGTGGACCTGGCGCTCGTCGAGCAGGGCGCGACCTTCTCCTCCCTGGACGCCGCACTCCGCTTCGTCGTCCTTGTGGACCGGGCCTATGAAACGGGAACCTCCCTGGTGGTGGGAGGCGTCCGGCTTGAGCAGCTCTTCCCCGAGAGCTTCATGAAAGGCGGCTACCGGAAGAAGTTCGGGCGCGCGCTCTCACGCCTCAGCCAGCTGCGGGAAGAGGCCGAAGCCAGGCTCTCGGGGCTAGAGGGGGACGGACCAGCGGATGAAGGTGCCGCCGAGGCTGGCTGAACTTCCGTAGTCGAAGGAGCCTCCCAGGTCCCTGGCGCGGCTCTCCATGTTCCCGATGCCTCTCGAACTGGCGGAACGCTCCCCGACCAGGCCGCGCCCGTTGTCCTCGACCACCACCGTCAGCTCGTCCGTGGCCGCCCGGAGCGAAACGGTGGCCGTCGAGGCTTGCGCGTGCTTGGCGACGTTCGAAAGCGCCTCGCGCACGACCTGGAGCACCTGGCCCGAGAGAGGAGGGTCCACCAGGGTGTCGAGCGGTCCTGAGAAGGTGACCGAAGCTTCGAAGCCGAGCACGGGCTGCATCTCCCGCACCAGCGCCAGCACCCTGGCGCGGAAGCTCTCCCGGAAGCGCTCGCGAGATGTCTCCAAGGCGAAGATGGTGGCGCGGATGCGCTTTATGGCCTCGTCCAGATCGTCGATGGCCGCCTGCACCCGCGTGGCGGCCTCGGGAACGATTATCAGACGCATGGTCGCCTGCAGCGAGAGGCCGATCGCGAAGAGGCGTTGGATGATCTCGTCGTGCAGTTCGCGCGCTATCCGTTCGCGGTCGGCGCGCATGGCGTAGTCGGCCACGGCGGATTGCAGCCTGGCGTTCTCGATCGCAATGGCCGCGGCGCGCGCCAGGTAAGAGATGAGCGTCTCGTCATCCTGGTCGAATTCCTCGGCCCCCAGCTTGTTCGTCAGGTAGAGGTTGCCGAAGACCCGCTCGCCCACCGAGATCGGGACCCCGAGGAAGCTGGTCATGGGCGGGTGGTTGGGGGGGAACCCCACTGCCAGTGGATGCCCGGAGACGTTCTTGATGCGAATCGGCTTGGCGTCGGTGATCAGGACGCCGAGCACGCCTCGGCCGGTCGGTCTCTCCGGTATGAGCCCTTCGACGGCCGGATCCATGCCGTAGGTGATGAACTCGCGGAGACTGCTCCCGGAATCGTCAAGCACGCCCAGAGCGGCGTACTGAGCTGCGGCCAACATGCAGCTCTCCCGAACCAGTGTCTCCAGGACCACGCGCAGCGACAGGTCGCGCTCGATGACCAGAACCGCGTCCAAGAGCCGTCTGAGGCGCTGCGGGTCATCGATCTTGCTCAGCGGCATGTCAAGACTTTACCTGTCCGGGAAAGGTTTGGCGTGAGGGGGGCTATCGAGTTATACGTGGTGGGGGCGGTGCATGGCGGCCGGGATGCGCGCGCCGGCGGTTTGCTAGTCTGTGCCCGGATGCAACAGAAGTGGAGGCGACGATGGCCGAGGTGACGGTGCGGGAGGTAAACGGGCTGCGCTTCGAGGAGCGGGACCTGAGGGGCAAGGTTCCCGTCCTCTCGGACGGCGGCGCCTTCGGCGAGATACCCCTCGTACGGCGCGTGGACCCGATCTTCGGCACCGGGGTTCGCTTCGTGAGCGGCGCAAAGATCCAGCCCGAGACCAGGGCGGATGTAGCGGAGCTCACTTCGCCAGGCGGTTTCTGTCCCTTTTGTCCGGGCTTCCACGAGAAGTACACGTTTCCGTTCCCCTCCGAGATGGTCCCGGAAGGAAAGATCAGGCGCAACCTGGCACTGGTGGTTCCGAATATCGTCGCCTACTCGACCTATTCCTCGGTGGGGGTCTACGACTCCACGCGCCACTTCGTTCCCATGGAGGAGTTCGAGGCGAGCCTGCTCCACGACGCGTTCGCGGCCATGCTGCAGTACGTGCGCGACATTCGCGCCTACGATGCCCAGGCTGCCTACAGCTCGATAAACGCGAACTACCTTCCGCCCTCAGGAAGCTCGCTGATTCATCCGCACCTTCAGTCCTCCAACGACTACGTTCCGCTCGCCATGCAGTCGGCGCTGATCGAGCGTGCCCGTCGCCATCGCAAGGAAGGCAGAGAGCGGCTCCTGATGGACTACGTCGAGGCCGAACGAGAAGGGCCGCGCTACATCGGCCGGTTGGGCAATGCGCATTTCCTGACACCCTTCGCGCCCAGCGGATTCCGAGAGGTATGGGCGGTGTTGGAAGGCGGAGCCGACCTGACCGACCTCGGTGACGACGATGTCACCGCATTCGCCGACGGGCTCGCCAAAGTGATCGCCGCCTACGTGGAGTGGAACCTGGGCAGTTTCAACTTCGCCCTGACCGGCGGAGGGCCAGATGCGGCGGCGCTTGGCCTAAACCCCCTATTCCGCATTGTTGCCCGCTCCAACCCGGACCCCTACTATCGGTCGGACGTGACCTATTTCGAGCGGCTCTACGGGGAGCTGATGGTGGATATCACGCCCGAGGAAACGGCCGCCGGATTGCGCGAGAGCTTCTAGCCGGCTGCGCGCTCCGCAGTCACCCGAGGTTCATCGGTGACTGCCGGCGCCGGCTGCACGGTGCGTGCGGGCCTTGGCGCCGGCCGGCTCGCCGGACGGTCGAAATGGTAGCGAGTGACGGCGAGAGCGGTGACCGCAATCGTGGCCAGCACGTACAGCCCGGCGACGACGGCAGTGTCGGTCCCTGCCGTGATGCCGTGAATCATTATGAGGATGAAGCTGATCACGGCGTAGCGGTGGACCATTTTCCAGTTGAAGAGTTTTGCGCGGACTTTGAGCCATGCCGTGAGCCCCACGGTCAGCACCGCATAGAGCGCCAGCGTTCCCAGGGCGACGGGAATCGGCCGATAGCCGCTCATGAGGGGCACAAACGCGCCCAGGGCCCCGACCTTCGCGAAGCTGTCGGCAATGATCGCGCTCACGTGGATGAACAGCAGCACCGCCCCGGTTCCCGCCAGGGTCTTGTGCGCGGCGTTGAGGGTGATCGGATGGAGCAGACCGCCCTTCTTGTTCCGCTTGGGGTGCGTCATCCAGAGGCCCACGCAAACCAGGAGAGTGGTGACCACCACCATGGCGAGACCGGTCCCGCGGGCGATAACCCAGGGCGCCAGCGAGGGCGTCGTCTTGCGTGCCAGGACCCGGACCATCGCGAAGCCCGCAATCACGGACGCCGAGCCCACCAGGAGCGCAAAGAAGACGGAGGGGGTCTGTTCCTCGATGTCCTCGGTTTCGGAGCGGTCCGAACCCGGCTGCCGCTCGCGGTCGGGGAGACTTGACTTTGTGGCCCGCATGCCCATCTCAGGCGCTCACGGAGAGGGGCTCGAGAGGGGAGGAGACGTCCGAAAGGACGCAACCGGTGGCCCGGGTCGAGG
>JAKAEN010000176.1 GCA_021818355.1 Actinomycetes bacterium
GCGCCGCTTGCGGCGGACCCCGACGTTACCTCCATATCCTTCGACTCGCGCCGGGTGGCTCCCGGCAGCCTCTTCGTGGCTCTGTCGGGCCGCAACTTCGACGGCGCCTCCTTTGCCGGCGAGGCGTTGGAGAAGGGCGCCGTGGCGGTGCTGGGCGATCCCGCCCATCTGCGCTCGAGGATCCCCGGCGAGAAGGCGGTGGGCGCCGCGGCACCCGACCGTGCCCTGCTGGCCGACCTGGCCCTCGCGCTCTACGGCGACGTTTCCGCGGACCTCTCTCTGGTGGGGGTAACCGGCACCAACGGCAAGACGACCGTCACGCATCTCATCGCCCACATCTGCTCGCACAGCGGGGTGCCGGCCTCGGTCATAGGCACACTGAATGGCGAGAGAACCACCCCGGAGGCGGCTGAGCTCTTCGAGCGCCTGGCCCGGCGGCGGGACTCCGGAGAGAGGGCCGTCGCCATCGAGGTCTCCTCCATCGCCCTGGACCAGGAGCGCACGCGCAACCTTCGCTTCGCCGTGGCGGTCTTCACCAATCTGAGCCCTGACCATCTCGACTACCACGGCTCCATGGACAGCTACTTCGCTGCCAAGGCGCGCCTCTTCGAACCCGGCGTGAGCGACTTCGCGGTGGTCAATCGCGACAGCCACTACGGGCGGCGCCTCTTGGCCGGCCTGGCCGTCGCCGGGGCCGGATACGGCCTTGCCGACGCCGAGGGGCTGGCATTCGCGCGGGGGGAGGCGAGCTTCAAGCTGCGCGGCCGGCCGGTCTCCGTGCCGCTCTTCGGGGTGCACAACGTCTACAACGTTCTGGGGGCCATAGCCGCCGCCGAGCGCCTCGGAGTGTCCTTCGCCGACTGCATCGAGGCGGTCGCCGACTTTCCCGGCGTCCCGGGCCGGCTCGAGCGGGTGAACCGTGGCGGGTCCCCGGCCGTCTACGTCGACTACGCCCACTCTCCGGACGCCCTCGATCAGGTCACCCGGGCGCTGCGCGGCGTGATGGACCCCGAGGCACGCCTGTTCGTCGTCTTCGGTGCGGGCGGGAACCGCGACCGCACCAAGCGCTCCCTGATGGGTGCGGTGGTCGCCAAGGCCGCGGACTACGCCGTCGTCACCAACGACAACCCGCGCGACGAGGATCCCACCCTGATCGCCTCGGAGGTCGTCGCGGGGTTCGCCGAGCCGCGCCAAGGGTTCGGCTTCGAGGTCGTGTACGACAGGGCCGAGGCCATTGCCAGGGCAATCGAGCTGGCCGGGCCTTCCGACGTCGTGGTGATAGCCGGCAAGGGCCACGAAACCTACCAGATCACCGGCGGCGTCACCAGACACTTCAGCGACCAGGAGACGGCCAGGGCGGTGCTCGGCGTGGCCAAGGAGGCCGCGCGTTGATCGCCATCCTCGTGGGATCGGCCGTCGCCTTCCTCGTCTCGGTCTCCTTCACCAGCTACCTGATCCGCTTCCTGCGTTCGCGGCGCATCGGTCAGCACATCCGCGAGGACGGCCCCCAACGCCACGTGATCAAGGCCGGCACCCCGACCATGGGCGGCGTGGCCATCCTCGGTGGCTTGGTGGTCGGTTACCTGGCCGCGCACGCCCATCTGGGAGTGCCCATGACGAACCAGGGGCTCGCGGTTCTCTTCGCCGCCCTGGGAGCCGGCCTCGTCGGCTACCTGGACGACCTGATCAAGGTGCGCAAGGCGCGCTCGCTGGGATTGACCAAGTCGGCCAAGTCCGCCGGCCAGGTGGTGGTGGCCCTCGTCTTCGCCTTGTGGGCCCATTACCTCGCCCACGTGCCCTCCGAGATCGACTTCGTCCGCTACTCGGGCTTCTCGCTGCACGTGCCCACCATCGTGTGGATCATCTTCGCCGCCCTCATCATCATCGGCTCCTCCAATGCGGTCAACCTGACCGACGGCCTCGACGGTCTCGCCTCCGGCGCCGCCATCTTCGCCTTTGGCTGCCTGACCATCGTGGGATACTGGCAGTTCCGGCATCCGAGCGCCTACAACCTGCCCAGCTCCCTCGACATGGCCATAGTGGCGGTGGCGATGACCGGCGCTCTCAGCGGCTTCCTCTGGTGGAACGCCTCCCCGGCAAAGATATTCATGGGAGACACCGGCTCGCTGGCGATCGGAGCCGCATTGGGAGCCGCGACGCTGGTGATGGGCCTCGACCTCTGGCTGGCGGTCCTGGCCGGGCTCTTCGTGATGGAGACCCTCTCGGTGGTGATCCAGGTCATCTCCTTCCGTCTCTTCCACAAGCGGGTCTTCAAGATGGCCCCCTTCCATCACCACTTCGAGTTGACGGGCTGGCCGGAGACCACCGTCATCATCCGCTTCTGGATGATGGCCGGCATCTTCACCGCCCTGGCCCTCGGCCTCTTCTACGCCGACTTCCTCTCCCTGCCCCAGGTGGTCAAGCCATGACCGACTTCGACTGGGGATCCATGAGAGGAGCATCGGTTCTCATCGGCGGTTATGGCGTGGCGGGCCGCTCGGCGTATCGCCTGGCCCGGGAGCTGGGCGCCGAGACCGTCGTCTTCGAGGACGGAGCCAATCGGCCGGAAGAGGGTGTCGAGACAATCTCCACCCTGGAGGAGCTTTCGGCCCGGCTTCCCTTCTTCGACCTGGTGGTGGTCTCGCCGGGGATACACCCCTCCCACCTCCTCTACTCCCGTCGAGAAGTGGTGGCGAGCGAGCTGGCCCTGGCGCGGCGCTTCCTGGACGTGCCGATCATCGCCGTGACCGGCACCAACGGCAAGACCACGGTCACCACCCTCGTCTCGCGCATGCTGGGCAGGTCCGGTATCGACAACCTGGCGGTCGGCAACATCGGCGAGCCGATCAGCGCCCACGTCGCGGCCCCGCCCTCCGTGCTGGTGGTGGAGGCTTCCTCCTTCCAGCTGGCCTACACCGACTCTCTCGCGCCGGCCCAGGCCGCATTCCTGAACTTCGCGCCCGACCACCTCGATTGGCACGGGACCATGGAGGCCTACCTGGCAGCCAAGGCCCGTATCGCCGAGGGAATGGCCGAGGGCGCTCCCATCTGGGTCCCGGCCGGCGAGGCGCGCATCTCCGCGGCTCTGTCGACCAGCCCGGGCAGGCAGCGGGGAATCTTTGGGCCTGACGCCGAGGTGATCGGCGACAAGGTGCGCATCGGGGGCCTGGAGGTGGCCGCAGTCTCCTCGCTGCGCCGCTCGCTCCCGCACGACCTGCTCAACTTCTGCTTCGCCGGGGCCATGGCCATGGAGGCCGGGGCCGACGCCGCCTCGATCGGGGCGGTAATGGAGGAGTTCACCGGCCTCGCTCATCGGATGGAGCTGATCGGAGAGGTGGAGGGCCATGCCGTCTACAACGACTCCAAGGCGACCACTCCCGACGCGGTCCTTTGCGACATGCAGTCCATCAAGAGCGCCGTCCTGATCGCCGGCGGGCGGAACAAGGGGGTCGACCTCGGGCCGCTGGCATCGCTGGCCCCGCGCCTGAGCGCGGTGGTGGCCATGGGTGAGGCGGCCGGCGAGGTGGTGGCCGTGTTCGCGGGAACCGGCACCGAGGTGATTCAAGCCGGCGGCATGGACGAGGCGGTCGCCTCGGCCTTCGCTCTGGCGCGCGGCGGGGACGCGGTGGTGCTGGGGCCGGCCTGCACTTCGTGGGACAACTACACGTCCTATGCGGCGCGCGGAGAGGACTTCCGCCGGGCGGTGCGCGAATGGGGAAGGGGGCACTAGATGGCCGTCGGCTTTCGAAAGGGCAAGGAGGCTTCCATGGCCAAGGGTGGAGGAGCTCCAGTGCAGCCGGTTCGCGAGGCGTCCAGGCCACCTCGCGATAACCCGGCCCCCGGCCGTCGCCTGCTTTCGCTGGTCCGGGACGAGCCCGGGCCGACGGGACGCGGGACCTCCTGGGCTTACATAGACCTCGACGATCCGGGTGCCAGCCGGAAGGAGCCATTGCGCGACGGCCTCTTCTCGCCCTCGAGGGCCACGGGCCTGAGCTTCGCGCTCCTGGTTCTGTTGGCGCTCCTGGTGCTGGTGGGCGCGGCTATGGTTCTCTCCACCAGCTTCGTGGCCAGCCTTGGTCCCAATGGCTCGGGCTCGCCCTTTGCCATCTTCGAGCGTCAGTTGATCTGGATCGTCATCGGCTTCGCCGTCTTCTTCCTGGTCTCGAGGGTCAACCCCCGCCGCATCGCGCCCATCTCCCGCTTCTTCCTGGTCCCGGCCATTCTCCTCCTACTGGTGGTGCTGGTCCCCGGAGTGGGCGTCACCGTGGGCGGTTCCAGCCGCTGGCTGGGGATCTCCTTCCTGCGCTTTCAGCCCTCAGAGATCGTCAAGGTCGCGGTGGTGCTTTACCTGGCCGGCTTCTTCACGCCGGCGGTGCCCGAGCGGCTGCGCAAGCTCAAGGCGGCCGGGCCCGCGATCGTCCTCACCGGCACGGCCGCGCTGCTGGTGCTGCTCGAGCCGGACATGGGCACAGCTCTGGTGATCGGCACCATCCTGCTCGGCGTCCTCTTCCTGGCCGGGATGCGCATGCGGACCTACCTGCCCTTCGTGACCGTGACCGTGGTTCTGGCCACCGCCGCGGCGATGGCCCAGAGCTACCGGCGCAACCGCCTGCTCTCCTTCCTGCACCCTTGGAAGAACCGCCTGCTCTACTCCTACCAGGAGGTCCAGGGACTGGTGGCCTTCGCAACCGGCGGGCTGCACGGGGTGGGCCTGGGTGCGGGCTCGGCCAAGTGGGGCTACCTGCCCAACTCACAGACCGACTTCATCTACGCGGTGCTCGGCCAGGAGGCGGGCCTGATCGGCTGCCTGGTGGTGCTGGCCGCGTTGGCCGCCCTGACGGTGGTGATCATAAAGATCGGCCTCAACGCCTCGAGCCGCTTCGAGTTCCTCTTCTGTTCGGGAGTGGCGATGTGGATCGGCGCCCAGACCCTCTTCAACATCGGAGCGGTGGTCGGCGTCCTCCCGGTGACCGGAGTCCCCTTGCCGCTGATTTCCGCGGGCGGCACCTCGCTGGTGGTGCTGATGGCAGCTCTGGGCCTCGTGAACGGGACGGCACGCCGCCCCGCCGAGCGCTTCGGCCAGGCGCCGGCGCGCACCCGCTCCCTCAGGTAAGAGGCTCGAAGCGCGCGGTGAAGTGGCGCAGAACCTTCGGTCCCTCGGAGATCCGGTAGCCGGGAAGGCTCTCGGCTCGCGACTTCACCTCGGCGCACACCTCGATGACGTAGTCGATGTGGCTCTGGGTGTAGGTGCGCCGGGGGATGGCCAGACGCACCAGCTCCATCGCTGCCGGCTTCTCGGTGCCATCGGGCTGCATTCCGAACATCACCGTCCCGATCTCGCAGCCGCGCACCCCGCCGGCCTCGTAAAGAGCGACGGCCAACGACTGGCCCGGGTACCGGAGCGGGTCGATGTGAGGAAGCATCTCCCTTGCGTCGATGTAGATCGCGTGCCCGCCGTAGGGCATCACCACAGGAATCCCGGCCTTGGTGAGGCCCTCGCCGAGATATGAGGTCGAGGCGATGCGGTACTGCAGGTAGTCGTGGGAGACCGCCTCGGTGAGGCCCTGGGCGATGGCCTCCAGGTCTCGGCCGGCCAAGCCTCCGTAGGTCGGGAAGCCCTCGGTGAGGATCAGCATGTTGCGGCACTGCGTGGCCGTCTCGGTGTCGTTCATGGCCAGCCATCCGCCGATATTGCCGAGCGGGTCCTTCTTCGCGCTCATGGTCATTCCGTCGGCGTAGCTCGCCATCTCGCGCACGATATCTGCCACCTGGGCGTTCGCGTATCCCTCCTCGCGCAGCTTGATGAACCAGGCGTTCTCCGCAAAGCGGCAGGCGTCGAGGAAGAAGGGAATGCCGTGGGCGTGCGCGACCGCGGAGACCGCGCGGATGTTGGCCATGGAGACCGGCTGCCCGCCTCCTGAGTTGTTGGTGATGGTCAGCATCACCACCGGGACGTTGGCGGCCCCGGTCTCGGCGATGAAGCCCTCGAGCGCGGCGACGTCCATGTTCCCCTTGAAGGGGTGCAGGGACCTGGGGTCGTGGCCCTCGGCTATCACCAGGTCCACCGCGGTGGCCCCGGTGAATTCGATGTTGGCCCGCGTGGTGTCGAAGTGGGTGTTGGAGGGCACCGACTTGCCCGGCCCGCCGATCACCGAAAAAAGTATCTTCTCGGCGGCCCTCCCCTGGTGGGTGGGTATCACGTGGGCGAAGTCGAAGAGGTTGGTCACCGCGTCGTGGAAGATCTCCCACGATGGCGAGCCGGCATAGGATTCGTCGCCGTGCTGTATGGCTGCCCACTGGTCCCGGCTCATCGCCCCGGTTCCCGAGTCGGTGAGCAGGTCGATCAGCACCTCCTTGGCGGGGAGGTTGAAGACGTTGTAGCCCGCCTGGACGAGCGCCGCCCGGCGCTCGTCGTCGGTGGTGAGACGGATGGGCTCGACGGAGTGGATGCGGAAGGGCTCGATGAC
>JAKAEN010000177.1 GCA_021818355.1 Actinomycetes bacterium
GCAAACAGGCTCATCGGATTTCAACGGGGGGTCGTCTCCAACCCAGCTGCTGCCAACGGCCTCGAAATGGACGAAGGCACCTCAAGATTGAGTTGTGAGACTTAAAAAAAGAAGCACCTTCGTCCTTAGCCACCCTACCGATATTCTCAGCGCCCTGGTGGGCTTGAAGGACGTGAGGGTTCTCTCCTACGTGCGCAGCGGTCCAGTGGTGGAGCTGGTGATCGAACAGGACCCCATAAAGCCGAACTGCCCAAGTTGTGGAAGCCGCGCCCACGTCAAAGAACGTCCACTGGTGAGATACGTGGACTTACCGGTCTATGGAAGACCGATGACGCTCACCTGGAAGAAGCACCGCATGGCCTGTGTCAGCCCAGAGTGCGAGAAGAACTCCTTCGTTCTCGGCGATCACCGTATCGCTGCCAAGAACTGCCTCTTGACCACCCGGGCCGCCAAGTGGGCCACCGAACAGGTGGGAACCGGTCGCACGGTTCTCGAGGTGGCCCGTGAGCTGGGCTGTGACTGGCACACCGTCAATGACGCGGTGACCACCTATGGAGAAGCGCTCATTGCAGCGGACCGTAAGAGACTCACCAAGACCCGTGCCATCGGCCTGGACGAGACCAGCTTCGTCCGTCGGGCGGGCTTTGTCACCGACTATGCCACCACGGTGGCCGATGTGGCCAATCACCGCATCATCGAGGTTCTGCCCTCCCGTAGCTATGTGGAGGTGGCCCGCTGGGTCCATGACCAGCCTGTGGGGTGGAGAGCCGAGATCCGCTACGGGGCACTGGACATGTCGGCCACTTATGCCGCGGTCTATTCCGTCACCCTGCCTAAAGCGGTCCAGGTGGTGGATCCCTTCCACGTCATCGCTCTGGCCAACCGGGCCCTGGATGCCATACGCAGAAGGGTGCAGTCAGAGACGCTGGGACATAGGGGGCGAAAGAACGATCCCCTCTATCGGATCCGCAGAGTCCTTCTCATGGGGCAAGAGAAACTCGATGCCAAAGGCTCTGAGCGCCTCAGTTCACTTCTGGCCCTGGGGGATCCGGATGGATACGTGGCCATTGCCTACCGGGTGAAAGAGAGACTGCGCGAGTTCTATCGCGCTCCCGATCCCCAGAGCGCATCGGAGATGCTCACCGAGCTCATCGAGCACTGCGTGAAACGCTCGATGCCTCCTGAGCTGAAAAGACTCGGGCGTACCCTTGAGCGCTGGTTCGACAAGATCTGTGCCTATCACCAAGAGCGAATCACCAACGGACCGACGGAGTCCATCAACAACCTGATCAAGAGGATCAAGCGGATCGGTTTTGGGTTCCGCAATTTCGAGAACTACCGCATCCGCGTACTGCTCTACGCCGGCAAGCCCAACTGGCGGGTCTTGGGTTCGATCGTGGTCACCTGATGGGAGCTACCCCCCGCTCAGATCCGAAGAGCCGCCAAAGTTCGAATACGGCGATGTGGTGGGCCGTAGAGGACTCGAACCTCTGACCCCTTGCGTGTCATGCAAGTGCGCTACCAACTGCGCCAACGGCCCTGATGCGTAGTTACAACATAGCGGCTCGGCCACCAGGGAAGTCCGCCTCCGCGACAAGCACCGAAAAAGGCGCCAGCCTCAAGCGGCCGTCCTGGAGCAACCCCGGAGACCCCTCCAACTCCGGCTCGGGATCCGAAGTCGCCTTGACCGCGAGCCCCTCCAGCCCCCAGCAGGCACGCGGTTCGAGAGCGCGTTCCTCCTCAGCGAGGTTGAACACGACTATCAGGGATCGGCCCTTCTCCCCTTGCAGCCACCAGCCTCCCAGCAACTGCGGATCCTCTCCGGTGGGTGTTTCGAGCCTTCCAAAGGTGAGATGCGGCCCGGCGATCGAGCGCCGCAGCTCGGTCAATCTTGCGACGTAGTCCAGGAATCCCTGGTCATAGGAGTCGAATGGAAGCGCGAAGTCCACCCGGTCCTGGCAATAGGCGTTGTTGTTGCCCGCCTGGCTGCGGCCAAGCTCGTCCCCGCCCAGCAGCATGGGGACTCCGGGCGCCATAAGCAAGGCGGCGATCATCGCCCTGCGGGCGCGCTCGCGCTTGGTATTCACTTCAGGATCTTCGCTCGGCCCCTCCGGGCCCCAGGGCCAGGAGAGGTTGTCGTCGCTTCCGTCGCGATTCTCCTCGCCATTCTCCCAGTTGCGCTTGGCTCCGTAGGAGACCAGGTCGGCCAAGGTGAAGCCGTCGTGGCAGGTGACGAAGTTGACGGAACGGCCCGCGGGCGGGCGCTCCTTCTCGCAGAGCGCCTCGGCAAGCAGGTGGGACCCATGACGCGCACCGGGCGAGAAGGAGCGGCGGATGGCGTCGCGCACCTGGTCGTTCCACTCCGCCCAGGGCGGAGGGTACTTGCCCACCTGATATCCGTCCGGGCCGAGGTCCCAGGGCTCCGCAATCAGCTTCAACTCCGAGAGCACCGGATCATTGCGGACCACTCCCAGTACCCCGCCATCGGGCTGGAACGGGTAGCCGATCACCCCGAAGTCGCTCCTGCCGAGCGAGGTGGCCAGGTCGAAACGGAAGCCGTCGACGGAGAAGCGCTCGGCGAGGAAGCGGAGAGCATCGGCGGCGAGGGCCACCGTGACCGGGGAGGAGAAGTTCATGGTGTTTCCCGTGCCCGTAAGGTCCACGTGGAAAGGCTCTTCCGCCTCCATCAGGTAGTAGTCGAGGGCCGCCAGGCCCCGGTAGGAGAAAGTCGGGCCGGAGATGTCGGCCTCGCCGGTGTGATTGAACACCACGTCCAGGATGACCTCGATGCCCGCGGCATGCAACGTATCGACCATCTCGGCGAACTCCCCGGCCGCCACGTCGAAGTCAGGACGGCTGGCGTAGCGCGGCTCGACCGCGAAGAATGAGACGGTGGCATAGCCCCAGTGATTGACCAGTCCCGCGCCCAGGAGGCGCTCGCTGTCGGCAAAGTGCAGTACCGGCAGCAGCTCGATCGCGGTCACGCCGAGGCGGCGCAGATGGGAGATGAAGGCCGGATGCGCCATGCCAAGGTATCGCCCGCGCAGCTCCTCGGGGACCGCCTCCATGCGCTGGGTCGCCGCCTTCACGTGCACCTCGTATAGGAGGCTCTCCTCCCATGGAGTTGGCTTCAGTAGGCGAGGCCGGTACTCCGGTGGACCATCCCCGGGCAGGAGCGCCAGTGGAACGGATCCCTCGGAGTCCTGTTCCGAAGGGCGCCAGTAGTCGAAAGGTGCGTGCAGGCGCGTGGCGTCCCCGTAGGCGAGCCTGCCGGTCAGCCGACGGGCGTAAGGGTCGAGCAAGAGCTTGGCGGGGTTGTGGAAGAGCCCTTCGGCGGGGCGGTAGGCACCGTCGGCACGAAGCCCGTACGAGGAACCTGACGGCGCTGCGAATCGCTCCCCCCACCAGCCATCGCCGAGACGGAAGAGCGAGACGTGGGAGTGCGCCGTGCCCTCCGGTGAATAGAGGGAGAGAGTGAGCCCATCGGCGCTCGGCGCGTAGACCTTGGCGCGGAATCCGCCCTCGTGCCGTGTCACGCCTGGAGGCGCCTCCACCAGCTCCCGGTCGATCCTGCCTATCCCTCAGCCTCCTCGGTAGCCTTCGGCCCGCGCATGGACCAAACCAGGTTAGCAGCCCAAGCCAGCGCCCAGGGGACGCCCGGCTCGGGCTTGGTTTAGGCTCGGGTCCAGGAGGTGGTGCAGGTGGAACCCTTCGTCAGCGCCGAGTGGCTCGTCAGGCGAATCGGAGAGGTGAAGGTGGCCGACGTCCGCGGGTACATGGAGGGGCGCTCGGGCCGCGCCGCCTACGAGGGCGGGCACATCCCCGGCGCGGTCTTCGTCGACCTGGAGCGCTGGCTGGCGGCCCCGGCGATCCCGGGGGGAGGCCGTCATCCGTTACCCGAGCCCGAGGTCTTCGCCCAAGGCATGAGCCAGGCGGGCATCGGCGACACCGACACGGTCGTCGCATACGACGACGCCGGAGGGGTGATCGCCGCCCGGCTGGTCTGGATGCTCCGGGTCACCGGCCACCAGGCGGCGGTGCTCGACGGCGGAATCGCATCCTGGGAGGATGGGCTCTCGCGGCAATACGTCGAGCCCTCGACTGCGCGCTTCACGGCGGCTCCATGGCCGGCCGGCAGGCTGGCCACCATCGAGGATGCCCGGAGCCCGGGACATCTTGTCCTCGATGCCCGGGATGCGGAGCGCTTCCGTGGCGACTCCGAGCCCGTCGATCCCAGGGCCGGGCACATCCCGGGAGCGCGCAGTCTGCCCTGCCGCGGGAATCTGGGCCCGGACGGACGGATGCTCGACGTCGCTGAGCTGCGCGGGCGCTTTGAGCGGGCCGGAGTCGTGGAGGCGGAGAAGGTGATCTCCTACTGCGGCTCGGGCGTTACGGCCTGCCACAACCTTCTCGCCCTGGAACACGCGGGATTTGGAGCGGGGCGGCTCTTTCCGGGATCCTGGTCGGAGTACAGCCGCCGAGAAGACCTTCCCGTAGCCACCGGAGATATTTCCTAGACACAGCCGCAATGTTCGGGCCGGGCCGCCCGCACCCCTGCGGGGCACGGAACCGCCAAAGGAGGCGCAGATGGCCGGGAGCGGAGTGGTGACCTTTGAGGAATGGGTCCCGCAACCGAGGGAACGGGTTTGGATGGCGCTCACCGATCCCTCCGTGCTCGCCCGGTGGTGGGCCCGAGGCGACATCGCGCCGGAGGTGGGGCACCGCTTCAGCATGGATATGGGGGTCTGGGGCCCGAGCGAATGCCGCGTCCTGGAAGTCACGGCCGGCGAGTCGATCAGCTACACCTTCGCCGAGGGATCCCTGGACACCACCGTCACCTGGAACCTGGAATCCCAGGGTTCCGGAACCAGGGTCGGCTTGATTCACTACGGATTCGACCTCGACTCCCCCGCCGGCAGGCAGGCTTACGAGGGGATGGGTCGGGGCTGGCCGAGGGTGATGGCGCGCATATCGCAGGCTCTGGAAGAGGCCGAGGCGAACGGCTCGTGATGCCGAGAAGAGCTTCTCAATCCGAGCCGGCCGAGCGACCGGGCACCGCATTGGAAGAGCCGGGGCGCGAGCGAGCAGCGTGGGCGGGTGGTCGATCGGGGGGCGCGGGGGCGCCCACCGAGTCGTGTTGGAGGCGGCGACCGGAATCGAACCGGTGTACAAGGCTTTGCAGGCCTTTGCCTAAACCACTCGGCCACGCCGCCAGACGCCTTCGAGCGCAAAGAAGAACTTAGCGCGCCAGGGATCATTTCCGGCAAGCGCGGCGGGCGTGGTCAATTCCGCCTTGGCGGCGGGCCGCCATAGGCTGGAAGACGTGAGCAAGCAATCGCTTTTCCGGCTCGACGCACCGGGGGACGGCCCGGACCGGTGACTCTGGAGACCGAGACACAAGGCGCAGCCGCACCCGCCCCCAAGCGCCGCCGCTTGAGCAAGAGGCAGCGCAACTGGATCCTGGGCGGCCTGCTGGTGGTGTTCACCGCCGGCACACTGGCTGGCATACCCCTGGGCACCAAGCCCCAGCCCGGGGTGCGCATCCCGCTGCCGTACATGACGGTGGCCGCGGCCTTCGCCCCGCTCGACCACACCGGGGTCGTACCGTCCAACATCCTGAGCTCCACGGTCGTGCCGCGTTCGGCGGTGGTGACCGCCCGGGAGAACCTCGACAACGACAACGGGCCCTTCGACCGCTCGGTGACCTTCCAGGCTCCACTGTCGACGGCTGCCCTGATCGCCTTCGAGAAGGCATCGCTGGCCCACTTCGGGTGGCGGGTCAGTCAGCACACCTTCGCCAAGGGCGTCACCACCTTCTACGCCGCAAAGGCCGGCAACGACGGCAGCTACTGGGAGGTGGCCGCGGCAATCGGTCCCGCCGCGGTGCGCAGCCTCAGCTCCGCGGGGGCGCAGAACGTGAGCCAGATCTCCGTGCGGCTGCTCCGCCAAAGCTTCTCCTAGAGACACATCAAGGACTTCCATGACAAAGCCCTCCCTTCCCGAGACCTTCGACGTAGCCGTGGTCGGAGCCGGCCCCGGCGGCTCCACCGCCGCCGCTGCGCTGTCCGCGGCCGGCGCCAGGGTGGCTCTGATCGACAAGGCCGCCTTCCCCCGGGACAAGGCCTGCGGGGACATGGTCGGCCCACGAGGAGTGGCGCTGCTCGGGGAAGTCGGAGTCGAGCTTCGCGCACCCAAGCGGGTGGTCGGAGACATGCTTCTGGTGGGGCCAAGCGGCGGGCGCCTGCCCCTCCCGGCGGAGTCGGGCGACACCTATCCCGGGCACGGCTGGCTGATCTCCCGGCGCGAATTCGACAACGCCCTCTTCGAGCACGCGCTCTCCCTTGGGGCGGAGCCGGTGACGGCGCGGCTGTCCCGCGTCGAGGCCGAGGGCGCCGGGTATTGCCTGAAGCTCGACGATGGGCGCAGGATCGAGGCAAAGTCGGTTGTGGGGGC
>JAKAEN010000178.1 GCA_021818355.1 Actinomycetes bacterium
CGCCTGAGCGCTCCCGCCCTCTGCGCGCACCTAAGAAGAATGCGGCTATTGGTGGTGGCCACGGTAACAGGTGACGGCCGCCCGCTGGCGGGCCCCGTGGACGGATACTTCATCCACGGGGCTTGGTACTTCGGCTCCGCCCGGGACTCGGTGCGCATCAGGCACCTGGCGCGCCGGCCCGCGGTCAGCGCGACCCACGTTGCCGGGGAGGACCTCGCGGTGAGCGTGCACGGCCGGGCCGAGCTGTTCGATGTCGCCGGCCCGGACCATCCCGAACTGCGCGAGGCGATGCTTGCTCACTATCTCCCTTTGCAAGGGCCGGCCTTCGGGGAATGGCTGGAGAGATCCGACGCGGTCGGCGCCCGCATCGAGGCCTCCAGGATGTTCATATTCGTAGCCGGCGGCTGACCGCCAGGCGGCAGTCGATTAACCCCTTGATCGCGCGGGTCGGGAAGCGGCCAAGGGACCCCCGCCGGCCCCAAAAGAAGAGCGCCGGCCCACTGGGCCGGCGACTCGCCTGATTCAATTGCTCCGGGGGAGAGACTCGAACTCTCAACCCCACGGTTAACAGCCGCGTGCTCTGCCAATTGAGCTACCCCGGAGTGTGCTCTTACAAGTTAGCAGGCACCCTCCGGGAGATATGCCGCTTTGCGGCCCCGAGAAGACCACCATTGGAGGGCGCCGGACCAGGCCGCTCAGGCCTCGAGCATCCCCTTGAGCTCGCCGCTGGCATCCGCCGAGCGGAGCCTGACCTTGGCGCGGTGCTCGAGCTGGCGCACCCTCTCCCGGGAGATGCCGAGACGGTTGGCAATCACCTCGTCGGAGACGGGCTCGGTCACCTGGCCTAGGCCGTATTTCATGGTGATGACTGCTCTCTCCTTTTCGGTGAGCACTCCCATGGCCTTCACCAGTGCCTGCCTCACCGCCGTGCCCTCCACCTCGGAGAACTCTCCTCGCGATCCGGCGTCCTCGATGACATCCATCAGGGTCGCCTCGCCGGAACCGTCGCCGCCCAGGCTCTGGTCGAGCGAGACCGCATCCACCTGGAGCGCGAGAAGGTCGGCAACCCGGCGGGCGGGCAATTGGCTGGCCTCGGAGATCTCCGCCAGCGTGGGCTCGCGCGAAAGCTCCTGGATGAGCAGCTGGCGGGTGCGCGAGACGATCCCCAGCTCTTCGGCGACATGCTGAGGAAGGCGGATGCTCCCCTTCTGTTCGCCGATGGCCCGGGCCATCGCCTGGCGGATCCACCAGGTCGCATAAGTGGAAAAGCGGAACCCTTTGCGGTAGTCGAACTTCTCGGCCGCCCGCATTAGGGCGATGTTCCCTTCCTGGATGAGGTCCAGGAAGGAGACGCCTCGATAGCGGTAACGCTTGGCGATCGAGACCACCAGGCGGAGGTTCGAGTTGGTGAGGGCGCTCTTGGCCGCCTCGCCGTCGTCGATCAGCTCCTCGTCCGAGGCGTGCCCGCCGCCGTCCATGCAGCGCTGCAAGGCCAGGGATCCGATTTCGATCCTGCGTGCCAGATCCGATTCCTGCTGGAAGTCGAGCAGCGGGTACTTGGAGATCTCCGTAAGGTACTCCCGTAGCGACTCCTCGGACTCGGGGCCGGCCGACACCCTCTCGCTTCTCGTGCTCATGGAACCCTCGCCACGTCAAAGTCCCCCTCCGGCCGGCTCGCCGCCCGCTCGTCCTCGAGCGCCTCGGCAAAGTAGGCCAGCAGGACCCCAACCGCCTCGTCGCGGGTGTCGGCCTCGCGAAGCCGGCCCTGCCACTTGCGGATATAAGTAAGCGACTCCGAGATGGCCATGGCCCGTTCGGCATCGATCGCCTCGGCTCCGTCCCGACGCCGCAGAGTGCGGATCATCGCGTCGATCGACCGCTCGCCATGGCGCTCGACCAGCCTGGAGATCACATCCACCTCGTCCTCTTTGGAGGGGTCGATCAGGAGCCGCATCAGGAGCCCCCGCGCCGCCGGGGAGAGCCTCTCGGCCCGCTCCACTACTTCGTCCGCCGAGTTGCAGGCTCCCAGGGAGCGCACCAACTCGACGTGGATGGGGTGGACGAAGAGGAACTCCGGCATGAAAGCCGAGAGCTCGCCTGGACGCGCGGCGAGCAGCCGAATCGCCTCGTTGTACGGGCGCTGGGAGGAGTCGAGCAGCTCCGAGAGCGAGAACTTGGGCACCTCGGCAACCGGGCGCAGCGTTGCACCATCGAAGTCGTCGCCGGGTTCGGGCGGCGGAGGCTCGGCTTCCTCACCCTTTGCGGTGCCACGCGTGCGGGCACGGGACCTTCGCACCTCGGTGGCCAGGCGCCGCTCGAGCTCGTCGAAGTCCAGGCGGCAAAGTCGAGCCACCTGCATGAGATATTCGCCTCGCACCAGCTGGTCGGGATGCTCGGCGATGATGGCGATCGCCTCGGAAGAGGCCGTGTAGCGGGCTTCGA
Source organism: Actinomycetes bacterium (assembly GCA_021818355.1). Lineage (GTDB taxonomy): Bacteria > Actinomycetota > Acidimicrobiia > Acidimicrobiales > Acidimicrobiaceae > Acidithrix. Next base: position 2,443 of record JAKAEN010000178.1, read on the forward strand.
TGCTGGAGAGGTCAACCGCGGCGAAGTGGCGATTCAGGCGGAACGCCATAAAGGGCTTGGCCCGCTCTACGCAGGACGCGAGAAGGGCGGGGTCCTTTTGGGCCAGAGAGGAGGGATCCTCGCCCTCGGGGAAGCTGGCGACCTTCACGTTCAGCTTGAACTTGCGCTCCCACTCGTAGATCCTCTCGGTGGCATTGGCTCCCGCCTTGTCGCCGTCGAAAGCGAGCACGATGTTCTTGGAGAAGTTCTTGAGCCGGTCGAGGTGGTCCTCGGTGAGGGCGGTTCCGCAGGTGGCCACGGCAATCGGCATTCCGGAGGCGTGGAAGGCGATGACATCGGTGTATCCCTCGCAGATGACGGCCCGGTCTCCGCGCACCACCTCCGCCTTGGCCCAGTTGAGGCCGTACAGGGTGCGGCGCTTGTGGTAGTAGTCGGTCTCCGGCGAGTTCTTGTACTTGGGAGGCTCGTTCTCACCCGGGTAGCTACGCCCGGGGACGACCCTGCCTCCGAAGGCGACCGGGTTGCCGGAGGCGTCGAAGATGGGGAAGACTATGCGGCCCGCGAACATGTCCCTGGCGCGGCCACCCGCCTCGTATCCGAGGCCCGCAGCCACGAAAAGCGCTGGGGAAACCTTGAGATGGGAGAAGAGCCGGCCCGGGTCCATGGGCGAGAGCCCGATCTGGAAGCGCTCCTCGATCTCGGACGTGATGCCTCGAGAGGCCAGGTAGTCGCGGGCTTCCCTACCCTCCGCCGAACCCTCGAGGTGGCCACGGTAGAAGGAGATGGCCGCCTCAAGGACTTCGCGGATCCTGCGCGTCTCGCGCCGGCGCTCTGACTCCTCCGCGGACTCGCGGGCGATGCTGACACCTGCCCTTTGAGCGAGGAGCTCCACCGCCTCCTGGAACTCGAGGTGCTCGAGCTGGCGCACGAAGCTGATGGCATCGCCGGAGGCGTGGCATCCGAAGCAGTAATAGACGCCGAGGGCGGGATTAACCGAGAAGGAGGGGGTGCTCTCGCTATGGAAGGGGCAGAGGCCGATATAGCGCGAGCCGACACGGCGCAGCGCCACATGCTCCCGAACCAGGGCGAGCATGTCCACGCGCTCCCTTACTGCGGCTATGTCAGCTGGTGAGATGGACAACCTCAGGCCTCCAGCCCACGGGAACCCCTTGGACCACCCGTGGGGACGAATAAAAGCGTAGCCCCGGGGAGATACGCGTCTCCATGACCTTGGTCCCTTTCGGACCAGGGGCGAGCGCACCAATCCACGGCGGACGCTTCGGCGCACGTCGGGCAACGGACCCGGAGGCGGGCAAGTTGGCAGGTGGCGCAGTGCCGGTGCGGCGCGGACGCCTCGTTGCCGGCTGGACCGGGGCCGGAAAGAGCGCATCCGGTAACGAATTCGGTGGGGTTTTCGATACCAAAGGTGCTGTAGCGCACCAACATGGAGCTCAGCCGTGGTCGCATCACGCATACCTTGAGCGGAGCCAGGCTCCATGGCCGGTGCAACGGCACCCTTGACGAAAGGAGAGCGCAACCTATGCGCATGAAGCGAATGGTTACAACCGTCGCCGCCCTCGGGACAGCGGTCGCAACCACCGGCATCTTCGCCGCCCCCGCCCTGGCGGCGCCGGGCGGGAGCGTGCAGCGCTACCAGGAGATCACCATCGAGGCAACCTTGACGACGAGCTACGTCATCTCGAATCACGAGTACACCGGCACCCTCAATCCCGCAACCGGGCAATTCTGGGGCACAGGCTCCATCGAGGTCGGCACGAAGTGGCTGCCGATCGAGTCCATCACCGGAACCTACGAGAACGGGAAACTCTCCTTCTACGCGAGCTACCCGACCCCCAACCCGGATGTCGCCTATGGCGTGAACGACGCCACCGTCACCAACGGCACCTTCAGCACCACCGGCTACAGGGTCTACTGGCCCGATAAGAACACCCGAACCTGGCCGGTGACCGGAACCGTCAGCGTGACCAGCTTCCCCAACCATGGAGCCTTCGTCTCGGCCAATCCCGGCGCCACGGCGGCCGAGTCCCTGATCGGCATGCCGCTTCAGTCTCGCTAGCTGCGAGACCTGGCACGGAGCCTTCCGCCTGCTGCGCTCGCGGCAGGCGGAAGGCTCGACTACCCGGGCTCGGCCCCGGAGAAGGAATGTGCAACAAGGGCCGCCCGGCAGCAGAGACCATAGCCCGAAACGGCGAGCGCCACACAAAGCGCACTACGGCCGGCCCCAATCTTTCGCCGCATCCCGGCGAAGCTTCTAGGAGGCAATCCTCACCGGGGTCGTGCTCCAGGTGACGCCGGAGTCGGTAGTAGTCCAGATATATCCCTGCGCAACCGATCCTTGGTCCCCGAAGACATAGCCCAGCTGTCCGAAAAAGGCCCCCGTATAGGTGTCGCCCCCATTGGCCGCGACCCCTGGAACAGGCTGCCAGCTCGCCCCGGCGTCATTGCTTACGAGCAGACTGCTGCGCCCTCCCCCGACAAAGGCGGTGGTCGGCGAGACATACTCGGCCAGCCCCAGATACCCGTTGTTCAATGGCGCCGACGCGCAGGAGGAGGAGGAGGAGGAGGAGGAGGCGCCGAGCTGCGGGCAGCTGAAGCGCGCCTGCCAATGGGCGCCTCCGTCCGGGGAGACGAAGACGGACTTGGGCTGGTAGCCCGCACTTGGCTGATCCGCACAGACCACCATCACCTGGCCTTGTGGGCTCACTGACCCCTGGGCATAGAAGGCATTGGCGCAGCCGCCTATCGAGGACTGCATCCAGCTCGCCCCTCCGTCGTTGCTGCGGTAGACAACCTCGGCATTCGAAGCCCCAACTCCCGCAGGCGCGGCGCGGAAAGGTGGGACGAAGATGTAGGCCGCATTGGCGTCGGTGCGCTGCAGCCAGTTGTTGCCCAACCCGGATCCGTGGAGGAAGGTCCCTGCCGCAACCACCGCGGCCGGCAGGTGGGAGTCCTTGGCAAAGGTCTTGCCTCCGTCACTGGAGGTGAAGAGCTCGAGAGGGCAGGGCACGGCCGTCACCGACTGACCGGCCCCGGCCGGGCAGACCGCCTCCAGCATCCAGACCGAGGAGCCCACAGCACTCACCGCCAGGACCGCACCCGGCTGGGCAACGCTCGTGAAAGTCTTGCCCGCGTCGTGGGAGACGAAGAGACCGGGCCCATAGGCGAAGACGTCCCCCAGGCCGTCGCCAACCACCTCATCGACTGGCATATTGCTGCCACAGGTGAAGTTGCCGAAGACGGCCGGCAGGACGAATACCCCGGGTTTTCCTTGCCCTGCCACCGCCATTGCGCAGCCCTGAGTCGAGTACTTCTCCCAGAAGAGCCCCCAAGCCTGCCCAGGCCCCGGAAAGTCGACCCAGATGGGAAAATACCGGATCCCCTTGGCCGAGGAGGACGAGGCGGCAATCGTCGAGGTCGTCGACTTGACGGCTCCGGCCGAGCCCGAGGCCGGCGGAGAAGAGGAGCATGCTGCAGCCACCAGGGTGAGAACGAGCAGCATCGTTAGGCGCAAGCTCGAAACCCCACGGCCGCTACGGGCATCAAAGCACCGCCGCCGTGTGGTCGTTCGAGCCCGGCGAGAGCCAACCATGGAAAAGCAACTCCCGCCCACGCCTCGCACAATAGCATCAATGAGCCGGATCGGATCTTTCAGTCCCGCTAATACCCGGTTCCAGCCACGAGGATCCCCGTCTCAGCGCGAGTCGGAGGCCTCCCCCGCTCCTCCCATATGGCGCAGCACCGCCTGTGCCGCCGCCAACCGGGCGATCGGCACCCGGAACGGCGAGCAGGAGACGTAGTCCACGCCTGCGGCGACCAGGATGTCGATGGAGGCGGGATCGCCTCCGTGCTCGCCGCAGATGCCCACCTTCAGGGTGGGCCTGGT
>JAKAEN010000179.1 GCA_021818355.1 Actinomycetes bacterium
CATAAGCGCCGCCAAGGTGATCACGAACGCCTTGCGCGGAATGCGGCGACGATTGCGAAGTACGGCCACGAAGCCGGCCAGGATCAGGATCTCAGTGGCCGAGCTGGCGACTATGAAGCCGAGGCCGTTCGACCAGTCCAGCTTGTACCCCACTGCCTGGGTCAACGTGCCGTCCAGGAACAGTGCGGCCGTTTCGACCACTGCCGCGCCTGCCAAGATGGTGGCGATGACCGTCAGGTGCTTGCGACTGGGCCGATAGGTGAAGAGCCGCTGCAGCCCGAAACCGGCCAGGACCTCAAGGTAGAAGTCGAAGGCGAAGATGTTCCTGGCGGGAAGCCTCTGCTTGTTGTAGAGGGGCAGGTGCAGCAGCAGGCTCTCCAAGGGAGTGGAGGCTCCGAATGCGGCAACCGTGGAGAAGAGGGTCGCCCAGCCCAGGTCCTGCAAGGTGCGGGCGGTCGAATACGGCAGCGGCGATGCCGCCCGTCCGCGCCTCCTGGCCACCAGAGTGACCAGGGCGTAAATGGCCAGAGCCAGCGGAATGATGCCTACGAAGATCTGGATTTCCTCGTAGTTGAAGGGGCCGAAGTATCCGGCCTGGCCCGACCTGGGTATGGGGCCACCGAAGAGATAGGGCGAGGTGAGCAGGAGGAACGAGGTGGGAGTGGCCGGGCCGAAGATGGCAAAGGATGCGCCGACGTGCCCTCGTTGGGAGATGCCCACGAAAGCCAGCCCGGGCAGCAACTGAATGGCGGGGAGCAGCCCCGCCGTGAGCGCAAATGCAAGGGCGAAGGGGGGCAGGCGCCGCAGCGGCACCCGGGCGCGCACCATCTCCAGGATTGCGAAGAGCGCGATGAAGGTGGCCTCGTAGATCATCGCCTCGGGGGCGCCGGCCAGGACCACGAGCGCATAGGAGACCCCCAGCAGCAACCCGGCCGAAAGTGCCTGACGGCCGTTCTCCGCCCGGGTGAGCTTGACGATCGCCACCACCATGTAGGGGACCATGGCCAGTCCGCCGAGCATGTCGGTGTGAACGATCTCGGCGGCGAAGTAGCCGAGCAGAGGCGCGGGGACCGCGATTAGGAGCGCGGGAAGACGCCGCAGGCCGAGCTGATCGAAAAGCCAGTACATGCCCGCCGCGAACGCCGCTTCGAACAAGCTGAGCTGGACGAGGAAGGCCCAGTTCGAAGGAAGGATCACATACAGGGCCGAAAGGGGATAGAAGGATCCGGCGTTCATTCCCGCCATCAGCGGAGTGCCGGACCAGGAGAAGAGGTTCCAAAAAGGAAGATGGCCGGACCTGAAAATCTCGCCGGTCAGAAAGCGCAGCGGGTTGTTCTGGATGTAGTCGTCCTCGACGATGAGGATCCGGTTCCAGATGAGGGGAAGGGAATTGACCGCGAAGTAAAGGACGGCGACAGCCGGAGCGAACCAGCGGTGGCCGTAGCCGGTCGGCCTCCTGCCGAGACGCATCTAAGCGGCCCTGGCTACCTTCGCCCTGGCTTGCTCTCGGCGGATCTCCCTGTTCAAGAGCATCTCCCGCAGGGAGGTTGTCACCACCGCACGGGTGTAGGAAAATGCGTAACTCAGGTTGCGGCCCTTCTTGGTGGTGCCCGCGTAACGCGCCTTCATCACCACCGGGACCTCCGCCAGCCGGCCCCCGGCGAACAAGGCGGAGATGAGCAGCTCGGACGACTGATACTGGGGCTGCTCGAGGCGCACATCCTCCAGCAGGGCCACCGACATCGAGCGGATACCGCTCGATGTATCCGTGATGCGCGTGCGGGTTACAAAGGATATGAGCTTGGCGAAGAAGACCACTCCCATGTCGCGGAACTTGTCGCCCACCTGGGTCTCGCCCAGCGAGCGCGATCCCTGGCTGATTTCGGCATCGCCGTGGATGACCGGAGCCATCACCGCCGTCAAATCGGCCGGGTCCCACTGCCCGTCGGCATCGACGATGGCGACGGCTTTGAACCCATAGCGGATGGCGATGAGGTAGCCCGAGCGCAGAGAGGCGCCTTGGCCGCGGTTGATAGGGGAGCGCACCGCGGTGAGCCCGAGGTCCTTGGCCACCGCGGAGGTGTCGTCACTGGAGCCGTCGTCAACAACCAGCACAGCCGGCTTGACGCCGCCGATCGTCTCGGGAAGCCTCGAGGCCACGTAGCCGAGGGAATCCGCCTCGTTGTAGGCGGGGATGATGACCAGATATGGGGAAGGCGGACGCTCGTACCAGATGGAGCGGACCTGGTCGAAGATCTCAGCTTCTATCGGATCGGAATCGTCCAGGGCGACCTGGCGAAGTGTCGGTGCGTTCTTCATACCTGAGCTTCGTTCAAAACCCTACTAGATGTGGCCGAGCCGTCCCAAACCAACTTTGCCCTAACATTCTGCGCACCCGGACCTGGACCCTCAAGGGGAGCGGGCTGAGTGCGTGCTGAGCAAATCGGGATCGCCCCCTCTACACCAATCTAGCCGAGACTAGACGTCGCCCGGGCCGTTTTCCCTGGTCGGGGGCCTGTGTCTCCTCTACATATGTAGTAATAGCGTGGGCGGGCCGGCCTCGTAACTGCGGTTGCACGCGCATTTGCCCACGTAGAGGCCACCTAACCGGCGCCGCCGCTTGATTTTGTGCGCCCGGGCCGCGCCCGGATTCGGGGGCCGCGTCACGGTTGCCAAATCACAAAAATGTGATTCAACCCTTTACGAGTCCCTTGGACGCAGGATATAGTGTTCGAACCGAGCATCATCACAACATCTTGTGTTATAAAGTCTTGCAATCCTCGTCAATAGCTTGCAGGTGATGGTGCTGGCCGGTGTCCGGCTCTCGCTGTAGAGCTGATGGAGAGACCGAATCTTTTCGGAGGCCTTCCCACTGGAAGGCAAACGCTAGAAGGGAACTGACAAGGTGGCGATTATTCCACAGAGCCTGAACCTCGGTATACGTAGGCATTTCACGGAGCCTGGGGCCGATCCGTACAGCTATGTGAATTGGGAGCGGCGCGACTCCCGTATCACCAACTACCGTGACGGCTCGGTGGCCTTCGAGCAGCTTGGCGTCGAGGTTCCTTCCTTCTGGTCGGTCAACGCAACCAACATCCTCGCCCAGAAGTACTTCCGCGGCACCCTGGGCACGCAGGAGCGGGAGTCCTCGCTTCGCCAGGTGGTGGACCGCATCGTCGACACCATCACCAAGTGGGGGAAGAAGGACGGCTATTTCGCGGACGAGGAGACGGCTCGCGCTTTCTCCGATGAGCTCAAGTACGCCATGATCCATCAGATGGCCGCCTTCAACTCCCCGGTGTGGTTCAACATCGGCGTGCAAGGCGTGCCTCAGCAGGCCTCAGCTTGCTTCATCCTCTCCGTCGACGACTCGATGAGCTCCATCCTCAACTGGTACACCGAAGAGGGGACGATCTTCAAGGGTGGCTCCGGTGCAGGAGTCAACCTCTCCCGGATCCGCTCGTCGTTCGAGCACCTGAAGGGCGGAGGCACCGCCTCCGGACCGGTGTCCTTCATGCGCGGCGCGGATGCCTCGGCCGGAACCATCAAGTCGGGCGGCAAGACCCGCCGCGCGGCGAAGATGGTGATACTCGACGTCGACCACCCCGACGTCGAGGAGTTCGTGTGGTGCAAGGCGGTGGAGGAGCGTAAGGCGCGCGTTCTCCGGGACGCCGGCTTCGACATGGACCTTGACGGCAAGGACTCGCACTCGATCCAGTATCAGAACGCCAACAACTCGGTGCGGGTGACCGACGACTTCATGGAGGCGGTCATCGAGGGCCGCGACTGGGGGTTGACCGCCGTCACCGATGGATCCGTCATCAAGACCGTGCCCGCGCGCAAACTCTTCCGCGAGATCGCGGAGGCCGCCTGGGAATGCGCCGATCCCGGCCTGCAGTACGACACGACCATCAACCGGTGGCACACCGCACCTAATCATGGCCGCATTTCGGGCTCGAATCCCTGTTCCGAGTACATGCACGTCGATAACTCGGCCTGCAACCTTGCCAGCCTCAACCTGATGAAGTTCCTGCGCGAGGACAACTCCTACGACATCGAGGGCTTCCTCCATGTCGCCACGCTGGTCTTCATCGCCCAGGACATCCTGGTGGGCAACGCGGACTATCCCACCGAGAAGATCGGCGAGAACTCCCACAAGTTTCGCGAACTCGGAATCGGGTACGCCAACCTTGGCGCCTTGCTGATGACCCTCGGCCTGCCTTATGACTCCGATGGTGCCCGTGCCGTGGCCGGGACCCTGACCGCGATGCTGACCGGGAACTCCTATGCGGTCTCTGCCCGCATGTCCCGCGCTCTTGGCCCGTTCCCCGGCTTCGCCGCCGACCGCGAGGCGATGCTCAGGGTGCTGAGCATGCACCGAAATGCGGTGGCCGACATCGATGCCTCGATGGTTCCGGCCGAGCTGCTGAACTCGGCGCGATCCCTGTGGAGCGAAGCCGTCGAGACGGCCGAGGTCTATGGTGTCCGCAACGCCCAGGCGTCCGTTCTTGCGCCCACCGGGACCATCGGGCTGCTAATGGACTGCGACACCACCGGAGTCGAGCCCGACCTCTCCTTGGTGAAGACCAAGAAGCTGGTGGGGGGCGGAACCATGTCGATCGTGAACCAGAGTGTGCCGCGCGCCCTCGGACAGCTCGGCTACCGCGCCGAGGACGTCGAAAGGATCGTGGCCTACATCCACGAGCATGGCAGCGTCGTGGGGGCTCCCGGCCTCGATCCGCAGGACCTTCCCGTCTTTGCCTGCTCGATGGGCGACAACACCATCCACTATCTCGGGCACGTGAAGATGATGTCCGCGGTGCAGCCGTTCATCTCTGGCGCCATCTCCAAGACGGTGAACATGCCCGAAGACGTGAGTGTCGAGGACGTCGAGAGCCTCTTCATCGACGCCTGGAAGCTCGGCGTGAAGGCGATCGCCATCTACCGCGACAACTGCAAGGTGGGTCAGCCACTGTCGGTTGCCAAGAAGTCGGACGCCAAGGCGCCGAGCCCCGCCGACGTGGAGCTCGCCAGCCGCATCGAAGAGCTGGAGACGGCTCTGGCCACCCAGACCGTTGTGGTGAAGAAGCCGATCCGCGAGAGGCTCCCGCGCCGGCGCCGCTCGTCGACGTTCGCCTTCAGGGTCGCGGACTGCGAAGGCTACGTGACGGTGGGGGAGTACGAGGACGGCCGCCCGGGTGAGGTGTTCATGAAGGTGTCCAAGCAGGGTTCGACCCTGGCCGGCATCATGGACGCCTTCTCGATCTCCGTCAGCCTTGGCCTCCAGCACGGCGTGCCTCTCGCTACCTACGTGCGGAAGTACACCAACATGCGCTTCGAGCCGGCGGGCATGACCGACGATCCGGATCTGCGCATCGCCAGCTCGCTGGTCGACTACATCTTCCGCAGGCTGGCCATCGACTACTTGCCGGCGGATGAGCGGGGCGATCTCGGTATCTTCAGCACCCAGGAGCGTACCCAGCCCACCCTCTTCCCACAGGCCGATACCGGTGACTTTGAATACGGCGACAAGCGTGTAGAGGAAGAGGTTGCCATCGCCAAGCCCGTCGAGCCCGAGAAGCCTTCGCTGATCCAGAGGGCTGCGCCCTCGGACGCTCCGTACTGCTACCAGTGTGGGAACGTCATGCAGCGCTCCGGTTCCTGCTACGTCTGCACGAGCTGCGGAACTACCAGCGGGTGCTCGTAAAAGTGAGACATATTGCATCTGATGCAACATAAATCCTGTTAGACAAAAGGCTCTGACCTGAAGGATTGACCAGCGGGGGCCCCAACTACATGACAAATGCGTGGACGCAAATGATCTGGGGCTTCGGATATATTCAGGAACGATATCCGGATCCGATTGCTGCAAACGTAAAGGATCAGAACTGCATTGGCTTCTGCGGCTACGTCGTGGCCGGGACATAGGCGTAAAGAGAGGCTTTGAGCGGGCCTGAAGCATAGCTCGCTGATCAGTAGACAGATGTGCATCTCCGGGGGGCGAAGGAGGAGTCGCGTTGCAAAGGGCTGACGCCACTCGATCGAGTCGTAACTTGCGCAGTAGGAGTCCTCTAGAATGACGGGCTTTCGTTGGGCCCGTGTGGTCTCCACGCTCGCAAGCACTTGCGTCCTTCTCAGCGCATGCGGAGGTTCCGTAGCGTCTACTGCATCTGGCACGAAGTCGACGAGGCTGCTTCTGGGACATCCCGTTCGACGACCACCACCGTCTCCACAGCGGGTGGTACTGGTACGACAGTTCCATCAAGCTCGACCACCACCACAACGGCCCCCGGAGTGCTTGCCGCCTTCGACATGGTGTCGTGGACGGGCTTCGCTTA
>JAKAEN010000180.1 GCA_021818355.1 Actinomycetes bacterium
TGCAGAGCTCGTCCGGGTCGGCGTCCGCGGCCAGCCGGCCCTCCTCGCGCGCACGCACCAGAAGCTTGACGTACGGCGCATAGGCAAGCTCGTAAAAGCGGCTGCGCAGCTTTGCGGCCAGCTCCCTCTCGTCCTCCTCGAGAAGCACGCGCAGCATGGCGCGGCCAACTGTGTGGCTGGTGACACGGGAAACGATCGCGTAAGCGCTACCGAGGATCTCGAGAGGCTCCGACGACGAAGGAGCGGGAGCGGTCGCCAGCTCCGCGTAGGCCTCCTCAAGGGCCCGCTCGAGAAGGGCGTAGCGGTCGCCGAATGCCCTGTAGATGGTGGCCCGCGAGGCGCCGGCGCGCTTGGCCACCAGGTCGAGGGAGAAATCCTTCGGGCCAACCTCGGCACAGAGCGCCACGGCGGCGTCCATCACCCGGGCACGCAACTCCTCCGACGGGGGCCTTCCCCGCCCGCGCGCGACAGCGGCCTGCCCGTGCTCAAGCACCGGAGACACCTTCGCCCACCCCCGGAGTCGAGTCGAGTTGGGGGGAGATGTCGAAGTCGGGGTCCGCATCCGCCCGGGCGGGCAGAGCGATCAGGGCGATGACCGCTCCGGCGAAGGCGGTTCCGACCGCCACCCACATGGTGGTGCCGAAGCCTGACATGAAGCTGGACTTGGCGGCCTCGGCCAAGGCCGACGCATAGGTTGCCGGAAGCTTGGCCGCGGCATCCAGCGCCGTGCCCAGGGATGACTTGGCTGCGGCCGCCAAGGGCGCCGGAAGCAGGGAGAAGCCTTGCATGGCCACCAGGTGGCTGCGGTATGCGGTATTGAGAACGCTTCCCATCACCGCTACGCCCATCGCCCCTCCGACCTGGATGAGGGTGCCGTTAGTGGCGGATCCCACGCCGGCCTGCGCTCGTGGCACCGAGCCCATCACCGACTCGGCCGAGGGGGGCATGGTGAAGGCAAGACCGATTCCCACCAGGGCCAGAGGCACCTCGATGGCCAACAGCGAGGTATCGGTGTGATAGCGGCCGAGGAAGATGGCGCCCACCGCCGCGAGCGTCAGGCCGAAGGCCACGGTGATCTTGGTGCCGATGTGATGGGCGACTATGGCGCTGAGCGGCGCGAACACCAAGAGGGCCCCGGCCAGCGCCAGCAGCAGTTCACCCGAGCGGAGGGGCGAATAGCCCCGCACGAACTGCAAGTACTGGGTCAGCAGGAACGAGGCACCCATCAGGGAGAAGAAGACGATGGCGATCGAGGTGGCCGCCACCGAGAACCGGCGATTCTCGAAGAACTTGAGACGCAGCATCGGGTGGCTGCTCTTGGATTCGACGACCAGGAAGACCACCAGTAGAACTATGCCGATCGCGAACGCGGCCAGCGTCGAGGCGGAGGTCCATCCCTTGTTGGGGGCCTCGATGATCGCCCAGATGATAGTGCCCAGCGCGCCGATCGAGAGTATGGAGCCCAGCGGGTCAGGCTTGGAGATGCTCGGGTCGACCGAATTGGGGACCAGGAAGAAGGCGGCTATCAGCCCCACCACCACCACGGGCGCGTTCACCAGGAAGACGGAGCCCCACCAATAGTGGTTGAGCAGCCAGCCTCCGGCGATTGGCCCCAGCGCCACGCCCAGTCCGGACGAGCCCGACCAGATGGCGATAGCCCGGGCGCGCTCGCGGGGAACGAGGAAGACGTTGGTGATGATCGACAGGGTCGATGGCATGGCCATTGCGCCACCAATGCCCATGAAAGCCCTGGTGGCAATTAGCACGTTGGAGCTTCCCGAAAATGCGGAGGCCACCGATCCGGCGCCGAAGACGGCCAGGCCGGCCATGAAGACCCACTTGCGCCCCAGGCGGTCCCCGAGGCTTCCGCCGGTCAGGAGCAGGCCGGCGAAGACGAGGATGTAGGAGTCCACGATCCACTGCAGCTGCGACGAGCTGGAATTGAGGTCGCGCACCAGCGTCGGCAGCGCCACGTTCAGGATCGTGTTGTCGAGGTTCAGCATGATGATGCTGATGGAGAGGACGGCAAGCGTTCCCCAGCGAAGACGGCTGGAACGCGCGTCGCCGATGGTCGTCTCAGCGAAGTCGGTCATGCGATTTATGCTACACACTTGTCCCATAAATCGCCGGTCGGGTCAAGGTGTGACATGGGTCATAGGCGACGCTCAGACGTCCAGGCGCACCATGTCCTCGAAGCTCTCGCCACGCACGGCCAGCCGGGCGCCCTCGGCATCCACGAACACGACCGGGGGCCGAGGCACCCGGTTGTAGTTGGAGGCCATCGAATACCCGTAGGCTCCGGTCACCGGGGTTGCCAGCAGGTCCCCCTCGGCCAGGGAAGACGGTATCCAGGCGTCGCGGATGAGCAAGTCGCCGCTCTCGCAATGCTTGCCGACCACTGTGGCCACCTGGTCGCGTTCGGAATCGGCGGCATCGGGCATGAAGGCCTCGTAACCACTGCCGTAGAGCACGGGGCGCGGGTTGTCGCTCATGCCGCCGTCGACCGAGACGTAGGTCCGCAATCCCTCGAGGCGCTTGATGGTGCCTACCCGGTAAACCGTCATTGCCGACTGGGCGACAAGCGAACGGCCGGGCTCCACCATGATCCGGATTTGCCTATCGACACCGTTGCGCTCCAGCGCGGCGTACAGCTGGGCCGCCCACGCCTCGAAGCCCGGGTTCTCCTCCCCCGCCACGTAGGCTACGCCCAGGCCCCCTCCGAGATTCAGAATCCGCGGCGGATGCGCCCGCACCAGGTCCGCAAGGGCGTCCACCTCCTTGGCGTAGGAGTCGAGCAGGAAGATCTGGGAACCGATATGGGCGTGAATCCCCTGGTAGTCGAGCCACCGGGAGGAAGCCACCGCTCGAAGCGCCACCTCGGCTGCGCCGGATGCCACCGAAAAGCCGAACTTGGAGTCCTCCTGCCCGGTCATTATGTACTCATGGGTGTGCGCCTCGACTCCGGGGGTGACCCTCACCAGGACCGGCTGCCGCCGGCGTGCCGCCTCGGCGGCGCGCTCGAGGCGGGAGATCTCCGCCAACGAATCGACTACGAACAGCCCCACACCGGTGGAGACGCCGTAAGCGATCTCGGCCTCGGACTTGTTGTTGCCGTGGAAGACGATGCGTGCCGGATCGAAGCCGGCGGAGAGCGCGACGTGCAACTCGCCTCCGGAGGCAACGTCCATGTGCACCCCGAGCGAATCCATTACGCGCGCAAGTTCGCGGCAAAGGAAGGCCTTGGATGCATAGGCGACTTGCCACTCAGCGGCCTGGACGGCCGCGGTGGCTTCGGCCCGGATGTGCTCGGCGTCGTAGATGAAGAGCGGCGTTCCGAACTCCTCGGCCAGCTCCGAGACCGCGACGCCGTGGATGAAGGCCCTTCCTCCGCTGATGGAGACCCCTCTAGAGAGCAGCCTGGGGCTGATCGGCGATTGAGGGGTCATCGGCCCCGCCTGGAAGAGCGGGATCGCCTCACATCTGCTCCGGGGCGTGAACGCCGAGCAGGCCCAGCACCACTTGGATGGCCACGCGCGACGCATCAACCAGGAGCAGGCGCGCAGCTGTGATCTCCGGACCTTCTCCCAGGATCGAACAGTCGTGGTAGAAGCCGTGAAAGGCGCTCGCAAAGTCCTTCAGCCAACCCACCAGCTTGTGCGGGGCCCGTTCAATGGCGGCGTTGGCGATCAGCTCATCGAGGCGCGCCTGCACCCTGAGCAGCTCGACCTCGCGCGGGTGCACCAGCAAGGTCAGGTCCGCCTCGCCAAGCTTGGGCTCGGGTATCTTGCGCTCCTTGCGCATGCGCTCTATGGCGGCCATGCGGGCGTGGGCGTACTGGATGTAGTAGACCGGGTTGTCCATCGACTTGGCGGTCACCTGCTCCAGGTCGATGGTGCTGGCACGGTCGATGGAGCTCTGCAGCGAGAGCAGGCGCACGGCGGACGCGCCGATCATCTCGACCAGCTCGGCCAAGTCGACGACGTTCCCCTTGCGCTTTGAGAACTTGACGCGCTCCCCGCCCTGCTGGAGGGAGACCATCTGACCGAGCAGAATCTCAAGGCGCGAGCGCTCGCAGCCCATTGCCTCCACCGCGGCGAAAAGGCTCGGCACCTGGCCCTGGTGGTCGGCGCCAAAGATGTCGATCACGTGGTCGAAGCCGCGCACCACCAGCTTGTCGTAGTGATAAGCGATGTCGCCGGCCAGGTAGGTGAAGTCTCCATTGGGCTTGGTGAGGTAGCGGTCGCGGGCATCTCCGAAGCGCGTCGCCATGAACAGCTTCTGCCCGTCCACCTCCTCGATGACACCTCGCTTCTCGAGCACCGAGATGACGTGATCCACCGCGCCGGACTCCTCGATGGAGGCCTGCGAGTACCAGTTGTCGAATTCGATGCCCAGCTCCTCCAAGGAGAGGCGTATGACCTTTATGATCTGGTCAGCGGCGAATTTGCCGATCGCGGTGACGTCCTTCTCGCCCTGGTATCGGGCGGCAAGCGCCTTCACGTACTCTCCGCGATAGCCTCCTTCGGGCACCTCGCGGTCCTCCATCACCGCCAGGAGGGACTCTCCCAGCTGTCGGATCTGGCCACCGGTGTCGTTCACGTAGTACTCGGTGGAGACGTCGTAGCCCACGAAGCGGAGCAGCCTGCCCAGCGCGTCTCCGTAGGAGGCCCACCATCCGTTGCCGACGTGCAGCGGCCCGGTGGGGTTGGCGGAGACGAATTCGAGCAGCAGGGACTGCCCCTTGCCGACGTTGGTTCGCGCATAGGATGCGGCGCCCAAGGTCACCGCGAGGCGAATCTCCTCGTAGAGCCACTCGCGGCTACAGCGGAAGTTCAGAAATCCCGGGCCCGCCACCTCGACGTCGTCAACGTAGCGCGAAGTGAGCCCGGAGATGGCGCCGGCGAGGTCCGTGGCGATCTGACGCGGCGGCAGACCCAGGCTCTTCGAGGCCACCATGGCGAAGTTGGTGGTGAAGTCCCCGAACTCAGGGCGCACAGCCTCGGTAAGGTCGTAGCCTGCCCCGGCGTCGTCCCAGCCGAGATTGCGCACCGCCTCGGCAATCAATTGCGAAATGTGTTCCTTGACGTTGATCAAACCGGGAAACTCCTGCGCGCTGGTTTAGGGAAATCATCCTAACGGATGACGCCGCTAGCAGGGAATCCGTCATCGGCCGACTACAAGCTTCGTTCATGGACTTGATAGCCTTTGGCTATGGTCCACTCCTGGCAAGCAACCAAGTACGACGAGATCTTCCTTCCTCACCAGTCCTGGGGGGACGAGCTCATCGCGCAGCTGCCGCTGTCGGGGGGTGAGACGGTATTGGACGCCGGGGCCGGGACCGGGCGCGACGCGCTGAAAC
This sequence comes from Actinomycetes bacterium, assembly GCA_021818355.1. Taxonomy (GTDB): domain Bacteria; phylum Actinomycetota; class Acidimicrobiia; order Acidimicrobiales; family Acidimicrobiaceae; genus Acidithrix. Next base: position 5,360 of record JAKAEN010000180.1, read on the forward strand.
TTGCCGCGCGCCTGCCCAAAGGACGTGTACTGGCGGTCGAGGCCTCCTCCACGATGCTGGAGCGCCTGCGCGAGAAGGTTGACGACTCCGGGCTCCCGGTGAGCGTGATCGAGGCAAACCTGCTGCAGCCGCTTCCGATCAAGACCCCGGTGGACGCCGCCATAAGCGTCGCCACCTTCCACTGGCTGCACGATCACAAGGCGGTGTTCTCGAATCTGGCCGAGGTCATGAAAGGCGGAGCACCACTTCTGGCCGACTGCGGAGGAAAGGGCAACGTGGAGCGGGTAAAGAGCGCCTTCCGCGCGGCCACCGGTCGGGATCCGGATGGCGGCCGTCCCTGGAACTTCGCGGGGCCCGAGGAGACGGCGGGGAACCTCGCCGCCGCAGGCTTCGAAGTGATGGAAGTGAGACTGGTCAGAGACACCATCATCTTCCACGACCAGATGGAGCATGTGGCCTTTCTCTCCACCATCGTTCTCGGCTCGCAGCTCGAGAGCTTCCCGCCCGAGGAGCGCGTCGAGGTGGCGGCGACGGTCTCCGAGGCGATGGGCGAGTGGGTTGTCGATTACGTTCGCCTCAAGATACGGGCACGCAAGGCGTAAAGACCCAGAGTCCCGGCGGCTCGGAGCCGCTTAGACTGGCATGACGCCGCCAGACCAGGGCATAATCGCCCCCGTAGCTCAGGGGATAGAGCGCCGGCCTCCGGAGCCGGGCGCGCAGGTTCGAATCCTGCCGGGGGCACTAGCGGCAATGGGGCCCCGGCCAGCGCCAAAGCGCCTGCTGTGGCCTCATTGCTCAAGCACCCCAAGACTCCCACCCACACTGTTTGCCACGCTGATCGGGAAAAGCGAGGGAATTCCGCAGGCCGGTCGCCGCCCGCGCCCACATAGCGCGGTCAGCACAGGACGGCGGGATGAGGCCTGCCGCGCTTGCTCGCGCCGCGCGCCGGTTTGCCAATCAGGAACTGGGCGGTCACAG
>JAKAEN010000181.1 GCA_021818355.1 Actinomycetes bacterium
CGTGGCGCGGCGCGCGGGTGCCAAAGTGCAGCCGAGCGGAGCCGAGGCCGCCGTCGAGCTGCAACTCAGCACCCAGCACCCGGTGGCGCCGGTGTTCCACACGTCAGGTCCTACCCGTCGCTTCCGGATGGGAGCGCTCGAGGTCACTCTGAAGCACGTGAGCCCCCGCAAGCTCGCGCTCGCGGGGCGGCCTGCCGGCACCGCGCTCGCAGCTCTCTGGTACCTCGGCAAGCGGGAGGTCAACGAGGCGGTCATCGAGCAGGTGCGCGAGAGGCTGCCGGCAAAGGAGTTCCAGGCACTCCGGGGAGCCGCATCGTCGCAGCCCGGGTGGATGGTCGAGGCTTTCCAGAAGCACGAGCGGGGCGCTCACCATGGCTGAGCGATTCCTCGACCTGCCGTCAGGCAATCGGGCCGACATCCTCCGGGCGATGGCGACGCGCCTCGGGCGGACGGAGATCATCCTGGAGAAGGACGTGTGGGTCTGCTGGACGCTTGGCGCCCTATTCGGCCTGGCGAACCGCGAGGCCATGGCCTTCAAGGGCGGCACCTCGCTTTCCAAGGTCTACGGAGCCATCGCGAGGTTCTCAGAGGACCTCGATGTGACCGTCGATTGCCGAAGGCAGGTGGAGCCCTTCGATCCGTTTTCAGCCGACGCCTCGGGGAGTGCCCAGAGGCGGCACGGCGACCGACTGATCGAAGCGATGGCGCGCCATGTTCGCGAGGTAGTGGCGCCCGGGCTGGCCGAGGAACTTGCACGCCAGTTCGGCGGAGCCACCCGGATCGAGGTGGATGGGGTCGCCGGGACCTGCGTGTCCACTACGAGTCGGCGATCACGCCCGCGGCGGGGTATGTCGACCGCAGCATCCTCGTGGAGTTCGGGGGACGCAACAGCCTCGAACCGAGCGAGTCCAGGACGATCGAGCCCTACATCGCCGCCCAGGTGCCGAGCCTGGAGTTCCCCGTGGCCAGGGTCGACGTCCTGCGCGGCGAGCGGACCTTCTGGGAGAAGGCCACCCTCATTCACGTCGAGTGCGTGCGGGGCGAGCTGAGGCCGGGTAGGGAGCGGTTGTCCAGGCACTGGTACGATCTGGCCAGGCTCGCGGACCACGACATCGGCAGGCGAGCCGTTCCAGACCGAGCCTTGCTGGCGGACGTCGTCAAGTTCAAGAAGGTCTTCTACCGGGCCGGGTATGCGAACTACGACGCCTGCGCATCCGGCGGGCTTCGCCTGGTCCCTGCCGAGCCCATGTTGGCGAGTCTGCGCGAGGACTTCGCACAGATGGTCGCGAGCGGCATGTTCGAGGGCGAGCCGCCGGTATTCGACGAGATCATCGAACGGCTGGTACGGCTGGAGCAGGAGATCAACGGCAGCCCGTCACGAGGAGCCTGAGCCGTCACCCGGCGAGTCGAGGACCCTAAGCTTCTTCTTTCCCTGGAGCGTGGCGACCCAGCGGGCGGCCGACTCCCCGCGGTTGGTGGTCTCGAGGCGGATGACGCCATCGCCGTCGATGTCGATCGTGGTCTTCATCATCCGGCCACGGACGTAGTCCGCGTAGAAGTGGAGCTGGCCGTCCTCGAAGAGGAGGTGGCTGAACATGTCGCCGACGTACCACTGGTCGTCGTCTTCGAAGTCCATTCCGGAGACGCCGCGCGGGCGGGCATCTGCGAAGGAGAGGACGCCGAGCGCGTAGATGAGGCCGAAGGCGCAGCTCGCCAGGATGGCCGGGTCGTCGCGGAGCACCATCTTCATGTGGACGGTGTCGTGGAACACGGAACGCTTCGACTCGACCACGGAGAGCTGAAGGGCCGTGAGGTCGGCGAGGAGTTGGTACTCGGGCTTGATGGGAGGCTGGTCGCTCATGGCGTGGCAGGGGAGTCGCCGTGAATCTACTTGCAACGTGGACCTCCAACAACCAGCGTGGAGTTGCCGCCCATAGGGCGTGTGCCTATGGAACGACGCCATGACCAAGAAGAACCTCACCACCATCCACCCGGGAGAGTTCCTCGCCGAGGCGCTCGGGGAGCTGGGACTCTCCCAGGCGGCTTCGACGAATTCTGGGAGTTCCTCGCCAGCTGGGCCCGGAGATCCTGGTTCTCGGCCCGGAGCCGAGCCACTTCCTCCGTCAGCCAGGCAACCTTCGCCTCCAGTTCGGCGATGCGTTGGTCGCGAGGGTCCGGAGCGATAGGCACCAGGAGTGTAGATCACACTCCAGATCCCCTGTCGATCCCGTGAACGGTTACACCGAGAACTGGCTTGATGCAGTCGAGGGACCGATGACGGGCGTGTCCTGCAGATGGGTGACGAGCGACCAGGACATCGGTGAGCGCCAGTCCTGGAGAGCGGTCGGGGAGACATCGGTGCCACGGCGCTCGCGGTCGAGGTGACGAGCGATGGCGACATCGGTGAGCAGGAGGCGGCTCGGGTAACGGATGACGCCAGGAGTCAGCGTCGATGTCGACCTTGTGGCTCAGGAGCGCGGGCCGGGTGTATCGCTTGAGCCGGCGCTCGAAGGCGGGAAGGGATTCCTGCTGGAGGAGGTCGGCGAGCGCTCCGAAGAGGGCCACCTTCTCCGCCTGAGTGACGGGCACCGGCACCGTCGAGGCGGCTGGAGGCACTGAGACCGAAATATCGGGCTTCAGGGGCGCCGACGCGCGGGCCCGAAGCCCGTCGATGCATGCCTGGACGCGACCGCGCTCGGCATCGAGCTCCACGAGCCGAGCCTCTGCTTGCGCAAGCTCGCTCTGCCTGTCGGGTGGATCGGTCATCACCAGGGCAACATTCTAAACCCCCGTACGGACAGCAACTTCCGTGGAGTCGCCCTGGAGGATTTGAACCTCGCGGGGCTGGAGAAGGGCAGGGTGGTGAGGGCGCTCGAGGGGTGAGGGTAGGGGCCTACGCCTCCCAGAGGCGCCGCAGCGGCACGGCGTGGAGCCGCTCCCCGAACGGCAGCGTCGCCTCGCCGTCGTAGAGGACTACGCCGGCCTTGAAGCGGGAGCCCGCGGACACCTGCAGCTTGCGGAGGCCTCGGAAGTCGGCGGCAGTCACGGTGGCGCTGGCCTTCACCTCGACGCCGGCGAGTTCACGGGGGCCGCGCTCCAGCACCACATCGACCTCGGCCCCGTCGCGATCTCTGTAGTGGAGGAAGTCGACTCGCCCGACGAGTCCGCTCGCCAGGCGACGGAGCTCCTGGACGACGAAGGTCTCGAGGAGTTGCCCGAGCGCGGCGCGGTCCGCGGCCAGCGCCTCGGCGTCGAGACCGAGGAGGGCGCAGGCGAGACCGCTGTCGCCGAGGTGGACCTTGGGCGTCTTGACGAGGCGGCTCAGCCGGTTGCCATGCCAGGGCGGCAATTCCTCGACGAGGAAGATCCGCTCGAGGAGTGTGACGTAGTCGCGAACGGTGGGACGGCTCAACGCGAGCGGTGCCGCGAGCTCCGATACATTCAGGAGCCGAGCCGTCTGCGATCCGACCATGGCCAGGAGGCGCGGGACGGCATCCAGGGAGGCGATGCGAGCCAGCTCCCGGACGTCACGCTGGACCAGAGTCTCGACGTAGTCCCGATGCCATGCGGTCCGGCGACGGGCAGATGGCCTGGCGAGCGCAGCCGGATAGCCACCGGCGACGATGATCGAGGCAAGGTCACGTCCCAGCCGAGGGCGGTTCCGGCCAGGGAACCCGCCGCCGAAGAGTCGCTCGATGAAGTCGGACGAACCGCCCGTCAGCTCGGCCTGTGCGAGCGGGTGGAGTCGCACGATCTCCATACGCCCTGCCAGCGAGTCGGAGAGACTCGGGAGGAGGAGGACGTTTGAGGAGCCGGTGAGCAGGAAGCGTCCGGGCCGCCGGTCACGATCCACGGCATGCTTCAAGGAGGCGAAGAGGTGTGGAACGCGCTGGACCTCGTCGAGGATGGTCCGTTCCGGCAGGTCTTCCACGAAACCAGTGGGATCCGCCTTGGCGGCTGCGAGGGTGGCGGCGTCATCGAAGGTGAAATATGCGTGCCCCGTCCGGTTACCTACCATCCTCGCCAGCGTGGTCTTGCCGCACTGCCGCGGCCCGTGGACGAGGACGACCGGCGTGTCCGTGAGCGCCTCCGCCAAACGGGCCTCGGCGAGTCGAGGATAGGGGGACGAGCCAGCCACGGGGAGGATGGTAGTGCTCGGCTACGGCTAAGTGCAAGGTTTAATGCCGGCTAGTTGAAAGGTTATGGCCTGGCTGAATGAAGGCGTCGTCGGCTCGGTCCCAGAAAGACAAAGCCCCCGGAACCTTGCGGTTCCGGAGGCCTGCGTACTGCCGCGCCCTAGAGGATTTGAACCTCTGGCCTTCGGATCCGCGACCCGACAAGTTGCCTTCTGGTAACTGACTGAGCGTGAGCGAGGCGCTGGACCACGCCGACTCGCTTGCGCCCGGACATGGGCGTGTGGACCTGTTCGCTTCCGCAGACCAGCGGTTCGTTGGGGGAGGGCTCGACTACACCCATCGACTGACGCCGGCGATGTCGGCGTTCGCGCGCGGCTGGGCTGGCTGGCCGAACAATCCTGGCGGCCGGCGTACCAACTTCGGGGCCATGGGCGGGTTGCGCTGGCAGTGGTAGCAAGAAAGCCGAGCAGAGTCAGCGCGAAGGACGCTCGCGCTCATATTCTTTTTCGAGCGCGTCGACTCCCTCCAATGCAGCTCCAGCGGCGCGGGCCAGTTTCTTTGCGTCCTTAGCGCCGGACGCCTGCTCGACCGCGTCGAGTTCGCCCTCGAACCGGCGAGCGGCCGGGGTGGAAGCCAGTGGTGCCTGGTCGCGCAATTGGACCCAGATAGTTCGAGTCTCGCGCAGCGGAGCGGAAGCGTCCTTGGGTCTCCCGGCGAGGCCCACGAGTTGGACCCGGCGCAGCAGCACGTCGAGCCGCATGACCTCGATGGGCACGACGGGCTGATAGCCAGCGTACAGGTCGAGCACGTCCCCGGAGAGCGCATTGGCAGCGAACTGGGCGTCAAGCGATCGGCGGCTCTCGATCGCCTTCCTGGCCTCGTCAAGGTGCCCGCGAGCATGAAGGACGGCACTTCCTTCTTTCTGGGGGACTGCGTCCAGATCCCGCGCTGCCGCCTGGACCAGCGTGTTGGCCTTCTCCCATTGCCCATTGGCGACGGCGTCGCCAATGTCCTCGGCGGCAGACTCCAGGCGCTCAAGGGCCGGGGGAACGCCGGGATGCGAGCTCGCGTCCCCTTGCCGCGCTGTGTCTCGAATTGCTGTTTGCGGAGGTGCTGCCGGTCCAGGCGCCCCGGCGACAGCTGGGCTTGCTGGAAGAACCGAAAGCGCACTCAAGAACAGCGCGAGCGTGCTCAAACGCACCATCCGGCAAGGTTAATCACCCCCGATTTGCTTGCAAGCCCCGTTTGAGGCAGACCTCATGGCTGTCCTCCGTTTCGCATTCTCAATAGAAGGCGGAGCAGAACCGGCAAGAGGAGGAGTACCGCCGGGATGGTCAGCACGAGGCCGGCGATGATCGCGATGGCGAGCGGCTGCAACATTGCCGAACCCTGGCCGATCCCGAGCGCGAGCGGCAATAGCGCGAGCATCGCTGCGATCGCGGTCATGGCGATGGGCCGCAGGCGTAGGGTGCCGGCCTCGACCAACGCAGCCCGGGGCGCGAGAGCAACTAGAGATGTCTTCCACTGGCTTAGGTAGAAAATCGACGCCTCGCTGGAAATCCCGACGATCATGGTGAGGCCGACCATGCTGGTGATGTTCAGCTCAACACCGGTCCACCACAACGCGGGGAACACGGCTGCGGCGGCCAGTAGCGCCACCGTCAAGATCGCAATCGGCGCGGCGAACTGCTCGTACAAGTACAGCATCAAGCCGAAAACGAGAAGCAGTGCGGCCGCCATGACCAGGAGCAGCCCTCGGAAGGAGTCTTGCTGAATGCGGTAGAGGCCGCCGTACTCAACGTACATGGCTGCCGGTACTGCAGCCGAGCCGACCGTCTTTTGAACATCGCGCATCACGGAGCCGAGATCCCGTCCGGAAATCCGGCCCGTGACAGCTACCATCGTCTTCAAATTCTCTCGCGTGATCTGC
>JAKAEN010000182.1 GCA_021818355.1 Actinomycetes bacterium
GATCGAAGAGAAGTGCGATAGCGGTCGCATCGGTGGAGGAGATGACGCCGTGGTGGGCGGCGTTGAAGGCACCGCTGTAGGTCAGGGTTCCGGTGACCTTGAAGAGCAGGAACATGCCCACCATGTACCCGAAGTCGCCGATCCGGTTGACGATGAAGGCCTTCTTGCCGGCCGCAGCGGCGGTGTTGCGGTGGAACCAGAACGAGATGAGCCAGTAGGAGCAGGCCCCCACGCCTTCCCAGCCCAGGAAGGTGAGAACGAAGTTGTTGGCCAGGACCAGCGTCAACATGGAGAAGACGAAGAGATTCAGGTAGACGAAGAACGTCCGGAAGCGCGGGTCGTGATCCATGTACCCGATCGAGTAGGCGTGGATGAGTGTGGCCACGCCCGTTACGAAGAGGATCATCGCCGCCGAGAGTGGATCGAGGTAGAAGCCCCAGGCGATCTTCAACCCGCCCACCTGGAACCAAGTGAACAGGTCGCCGGTCTCGACGCGTGGCGCCGCGATCGAGAGGAGGTGAAGGTACTCGACGATGGCGATGACGAAAGCACCACCGACCACCGCCGTTGCCAGCCAGCCGACCACACGCTTGGGCAGGTATCTCCCGAAGAGAAGGTTGATGGCGAAGCCGAGGAGCGGGAGCCCCGGTATCAGAAAGACAAGTCCTCGCATGCTAACCCTTCAAGATGTGTAGATCGTCGGCCGTCGCACCCAAACGCCGGCGGAATATGGAGACGATGATCCCGAGGCCTACCACGACCTCGGCCGCCGCCACGACGAGCACGAAGAAGACCAGCACTTGGCCGGCTATGTCGCCCAGCATTCGCGCGAAGGTCACGAACGTGAGGTTGACCGCGTTCAACATCATCTCGATGCACATGAACATCACGATGACGTTGCGCCGGACGAGCACCCCGATGATGCCCAGCGAGAAGAGAACCGCCGCCAGGATCAGGTACCAGCTTCCAGGGACGCTCACCTTTCCACCGCCTTTCCTTCGACCTCTTCCGAGTTCTCCTCCTCGGCATTGGCCGTAACCAAGCGCCGTGCCAGGTAGACCGCAGCCAGCACCGCGATGACCAGGAGAACCGCCGTCGCCTCGAAGGGCAGCAGGTAGGTGGAGAAGACCTCCGCAGCGATCCTTTGCACGTTGTCGTACGAGTTGCCCACCGGCCCGTTCACCGCATGGGCTCCGGTGGCCCAGGTGGTCCGTGCCAGCAGCAGAACCTCCCCCAGGGCGATCACCCCGGCCGCGGCCGCCAGCGGCCGCTGGGCACGCAGGGACTCCCGCCCGAAGACCTCGCGCCGGTCCACGCCCAGAAGCATGATGACGAAGAGGAAGAGGACGACGATGGCGCCTGCGTAAACGATGACTTGAACGGCCGCCAGGAACTGGGCGTCCTGCTCGATGAAGAGAACCGCGATCCCGAACATGGTCAGCACCAGCGAAAGAGCCGAGTGCACGGGATTGCGCGAGGTGATCACCCCGAATGCGCCCCCGATCACGATCAATGCCGCGGCGATGAAGGTGATGAGGTCCGGCTTGGCGATCGCCGCCAACAAGAAGGTGGGTTCCATCACCGCACCCTCCCGCCGGCCTTGCGCGGGATGCGGTCTGCCTTCACCTCACGGATGAGGAACTCCGGCGAGGCCTCCTCGCGCGGGAGATCGCTCTGCCCGCGCTCGGGAGCGCGCGTCCCGTAACCGAGTTCGTTTGACCAGTGGACGATGCCCTCGTAGTCGGGATCCCCGCTCGGCGAAGTCGCTCGCATCCAGCCGGAGTCCAACTTGTCGTCGCCCTCGCGCCAATCCTCCCAGGGCATCTCGCGGGGCTTGCCGTCGTCGTCGACCACCAACTCGGCCTTGGTGTAGATCGCGTCCTCACGGGAGGTGAAAGAGAACTCGAAGAGCTTGGACTCGGTGATCGCCTCGGTCGGGCACGCCTCGACACAAAGGTCGCAGTGGATGCACCTCAGGTAGTTGATCTCGTACACGAAGCCGTAGCGCTCGCCGGGCGAGACAGGATCCTCGATGGGATTATCCTTGCCGCGCACATAGATGCAGCCAACCGGGCAGACACCCGCGCAAAGCTCACAGCCGATGCACTTCTCCATCCCGTCTTCGTACCGGTTGAGCACGTGGCGTCCATGGAAGCGCGGAGGCTTCGGCCGCTTTTCCTTCGGGTACTGGGTGGTGATCCGGGGCTCGGCCAGCTGCTTGAACGTGACCTTGAACCCCTTCAAGCCGTCAAGAACACCCATGCGGCATCAATCTCCCTCGGGGCGGATCGGGTCCGCCGCCGGTAGCTTGCGGAAGGTCGTGATCACCTCGGCCTCGGAGCCGGTCTCGCGGCCGATGATGATCGCCCGGTAGAGAATGGCACCTGCGGCCGCGAAGACGACGAAGAGGACCAGGCCGTAGATCCGGCTCACCTGCATTCCCGCCACCACCAGCAGCCAGGCCAGTGCGACGGGGATCAGCAGCTTCCAGCCCAGGTCCATCAGCTGGTCGTAGCGAAGGCGAGGCAGGGCGGCACGAACCCATACGTAGAAGAACAGGAAGGCGCCCGTCTTGATTAGGAACCAGAGAATCGGCCAGATGAACGACGGGCCGCCAAGGTTGGGTCCATCCGGGCCGCCAAGGAAGAGCGTCACGATCACGGCCGACATGGTGATGGCGTTCATGAACTCCGAGAGGAAGAAGAGGGCGAAACGGATCGAGGAGTACTCGGTCACGTAACCGCCAACCAGCTCCTGCTCGGCCTCGGTCAGGTCGAACGGGGGACGGTTGAGTTCGGCGGTCGCCGCCACCAGGAAGATGAGAAACGGCACGACGCCCAGGCGGATCAGATTCCACTTCGGGAAGATGTGGAAGAACGCGCCGGCCTGGGAGGAGACGATATCACGGGTGCTCAAAGAGCCGGTGATCAGCACCACCGTCGCCACGGCAAGGCCCATGGCCGCCTCGTAGGAGACCATCTGGGCCGACGCGCGGACAGAGCCTAGGAGCGGGTACTTGGACCCGGAGGACCAACCCGCGAGCATTGTGCCGTAAACGGAGATCGACGACATGGCAAGCAGCAGAAGGATCCCGATGGGGGGATCGGCAACCTGCAGCTGCACCGTATGCCCGAAGATGTGGACGACGCCCCCGACCGGCACGATGGTGAAGGCCACCAGCGCCGGGACCAGCGCCAGATAGGGCGCGAGCTTGAAAGCGAAACGATCCGCCTTCTCCGGAACCAGGTCCTCCTTGAAGAAGAGCTTGATTCCATCCGCCAGCGTCTGCAGCAGACCCCAGGGGCCGGCCCGGTTTGGGCCGATGCGGTTCTGCATGTCCGAGATCACCTTGCGCTCGAACCAGATCATCAGCATCACGGCAACCATCAGGACTGCGAAGGCGACAAGCACCTTGACCAGAACAATGATGATGACGCCTATTGATATATGGCCGAGAAAGAGCGGGTCCTGACCCATCAGTTGCTCCCCACTTTCACGTGCGTGGCCCACGATCCCGACCTGACCAGCTGGAGCAGGTTGGCACCGTTGCCGAGCCTTCCCTGCACCACGCCTTCAGGCAGCGATTTGTCAGCCCTTGCGACAACCAGAACTTCCGTGCCGTGCTCGCCGGACAGCTTGACTTCCGCGCCGTCGGTGACACCGATCGCCTCGAGCGTCGCCGGAGCCAGACGGACTTCGGCCTGCGCGGTCAGCTGCGACAGGATCGGCGCCGCGGCCAGCTGGGCGGTGGGCCGGTACATCCGCCGCGTCAGCAGGAGCCTCAGCCTGCCGTCGGAGGGCGTCGACGCCGCGGCCGCATCGACCGCGAACTCGGGCAGGCCAGGCCGCGCGAGGGAGGTCGCCTCACCATCTGCCCGTGCGGCCGGTGCGGCGTCCTCGCTGGAAAACGGCTTTGCCGGACCCTGATGATAAGGGGCGATGAGTCCGGGAGTGGCGATGGGATCGAGCTTTCGCGGTCTCGACCCGATCGAGATGGCCTTGCGCTCCAAGGGAACAACCAGCCCATCCGGATAACGGTCCGACGCAAGATCGGTGTAGGAGACCCCTCGATAGAGTGCCAGTTGATCGCCGATCTCGGCGAAGATCGCATCCGGCGAGGTTGCGCCTACCGCGGCGCCGATTTCACGGGCGATCTCGGCCGCGATCAGGTAGTCCGGCTTCGACTGGCCCTTGGGCACCACGGCCTGGCCGAGGCGTGTCACTCGACCTTCGAAGTTTGTGGTGGTTCCGGCGGACTCTCCAAAAGCCGCAAGCGGCAGAAGCACGTCCGCGTAGCTCGCGGCAGCACTCTCGAAGGAGTCGATCACGACCACGGTCGCGTTCTCCAGAGCGGCCTTGACCAGCGCGGTGTCTGGCAGTTCGGCAAGGGGATCCACGCCGAGCAGGAAGAGGAGCATCGGCTCGTCGGCCGCACGGGCGATGATATCGCGGGCATCGTCTGCGGCAGCTGAGGCAACCCGCCCGGGAAGCCAGCCGGGTATCGCCCCGAGATCCATGGCGCCGAAGATGTTCGCGCGGGAGTTGGCGAAGAGGAACTTTGCCGCGGGCCACTTCTTGGCCGAGGATGACACCAAAGAGCCGTAGATCGCTGACGGATCGGCAAAGTTGGACTTGCCAACCAGGAAGACGGCTCCTTCGCCCGTCTCGCCCGCAGCCGCATTGACAGCCGCCGCGAGGCGATCCGCCTCGGGGCCGCCGGTCCGCAGTGAAGCCTCAAGCCGTGCGGCCGAGAAGGGGAGCCGCTCCGCGGCCAGCGGGGATATGGAGGTCTCCAGTTCTGAAACCTCGATTATGCGCAGCCCCTTCTTCACGGCCTCATTGAGGCGCAAGAAAAGAACCGGCAGTTCTTCGCGAACGTCCGCGCTCGCCACCACCAGCACCTTGGCCGCCAATGCTTCGCCCAGCGTCGCGCGCGACGCGGCGAACACGGCCGAAGCGGGAACCCCGCCATCGAGATCGGCATCGAAAAGGCTGGTACCGATGGCCGTCTTGGCGAGCTTCACGAACGAGTAAATGCCCTCGTTGGTGAAGCCGGCACCGCCCAGAAAAGCTATGGAGTTGGCCCCGTGGCTGGAGGTGAAGTTGCGAATGTGGGTTCCGACACGTGCGATGGCGTCGCGCCAGGAGACGTCCGCCATCTCCGAGCGATAGCGAACCTTGGGCTCAACGAGGCGCTTGTCGGAGTCGAGCGCCTCGTAGGAGAATCGGCCCAGATCGCAGAGCCAGGAGGTGTTGACCACGTCGGAGTCGATTCCGACGAAGCGGGTGACCTCGCCACGGGAGAATTGCACCGCCATGCGGCATCCCAGCGAGCATCCGGTACAGGTGCTCTCCGCCTCCTCCAGGTCCCACGGACGCGCCTTGAAACGATAAGGACGCGCGGTGAGGGCGCCGACCGGGCATATCTGCACCGTGTTCCCCGAGAAATACGAGGTGAACTCGCCGTCGGGGAAGGTGCTCACCTCGGTGTGGTCGCCGCGCCCTGCGAAGTCGATGAAGGCGTCCCGTGCCACCTCGTCGGCAAAACGTGTGCACCGATCGCACTGTATGCAGCGCTCACGGTCAAGGAGCACCAGCTTGGAGATCTCGATCGGCTTCTCCCAGTGGCGCTTCTCTTCGACAAAACGCGACTCGCCCGGCCCGTAGGCCAGGGTCTGATCCTGGAGCGGGCACTCGCCGCCTTTGTCGCATACCGGGCAGTCAAGGGGATGATTGATGAGCAGGAACTCGAGGACCCCGTCCTGAGCCTTCTTGACCTTCTCGGAGTTGGTTACCACCTGCATTCCTTCCGCCACCGGCAGGTAGCAAGAAGGTTGCAGCGAGAATCCACGAGGACCGGAGACCTCTACCAGGCACATGCGGCAGACGCCCACCGAACGCATGCGAGGGTGGTAGCAGAAGCGGGGAATGAAGGTCCCGGCCCGCTCGGCGGCCTCAATGATGAGCTCTCCCGGCTTGGCCTCGATCTCGACGCCGTCCAGGGTGATGTGGACGTTGGCCGGCGTCTCAGCGTTACTCA
>JAKAEN010000183.1 GCA_021818355.1 Actinomycetes bacterium
GGTGCTGCAAAGGGTTCTGACCCGCAAGCTCGGCAAGGGCGTCTGGTGCATTGGGGACGTGATCGAAGATGCTGCTCTCGGCCGGTGCACACCAGGAGAATTAGTGCACCGCAGCGAAGGCTTTCTAGTGCCCTAATTACGAAGCGAGCGCTGCAACTGGGCCGCCAAAGAGCTCCGCACATCGCGGTGCAAAACGGAGAAAACCAGGGTGCTGGGCTCGGCGTCAAAGGCGAGCGCGATTATGCGAGAAGGTCGCTTGAATGGCGGAAGAGCGCACCCCCGCGCCGAATGGCGCGGGGGTGCATTGCAGGGGAAGGAGAGGTGGGCTTCAGTCCAGGGCGAACTCGGGAGCTTCGCGGCTTGGCCGTGCTCCAAAGCGCCGTTCGGCCTGGGCGTGGTTTGCCATGGCCGGGACATGTGCCGTAGTGGCGCTGGTGCGGAAGGCGGCGACAAGATCGTGAAGATCCTTGGCCAGGTTGGCGAGCTGCTGTGCGGAATCCAGTGTGGTTCGGGCCCCATCGCTGTTCGACTCCGCTACATAGGCGACCGAAGCGATCTGGCGGGCGATGTCCTCCGAGCCGGCGGCCGCCTCGTGAACAGCGGATCCGATTTCGCGGGTGGTCGCGGACTGTTCCTCTACCGCGGAGGCTATCGAGGCCTGGAGGTCGTTGATCTTGGCGATCACCTCGGAGATCTGCCCGATCGCCGAAATCGCCAGATCGGTGTTCTCCTGCATCTCACGGATGCGATTGGCGATGTCTCCGGTTGCCGAAGAGGTCTCCTTGGCCAGATCCTTCACCTCGGAGGCGACGACCGCGAAGCCCTTGCCCGCCTCACCGGCACGCGCGGCTTCGATTGCGGCGTTGAGCGCCAACAGGTTTGTCTGCTCCGCGATAGCGGTGATCACCTCGACGACTTCGCCCACCTTGGCAGAGCTTTCACCCAGCTTGGCTATGGAGGTAACCGCCACCTCGGCGCGGCTGACCGCACCCGAGGCCACCTCGGCCGCCTGGGCCGCGCTGCGGGCGATCTCGTCGATGGCGGCGCGCATCTGCTCCGCACCTGAGGCAACCTGGCTGATATTGGCGCTTACCTCTTCCGAGGATGAGGTGACGGTGCCGGAGAGTTCCCGGGTCTGCTGCGCGGAGTCGAGGACCTGGGTGGCCGCCGCCGCCAGCTCGTCGGAGGAGGAGGAGAGAGTTGTGGCGTGCCGGCCGATGCCGCTCAGGGCATTGTTCATGGAAGTTATGAGCTCGTTCACCGAAGCCGCCGTCCTGCCTATCTCGTCGCTGGATTCGACCGGCACGGTAACTGTCAGGTCTCCGGTCGCCGCCCTTTCCACTGCGCCTATGACCTTGCCGAGCGGCATACGGATGGAGTCTCCGACCAGCCGCGCCATCAGCGCGGCGAGGAGTATCGCCAGCACTCCGGCAACCAAGAAGATGATCCGCTGCGACGATGCCGCGCTGCGGCTAAGTGCGATCTCGTTGAGATATGCCTTGTGGGCTATGGAGGCGATGGAGCTGAGAGGCGCGGCGATTGATCCGTAGGAGAGGGCGAGCACCAGCTTGCCGGCGCGTGCGATGGAAGCGGGGGTGTTCGCCGCCAGGTCGGCGTTTATCGCCTTCGACTGGGAGAGGTAGGTTTCGAAGGCGCTCTTAGCCTTGGCCAAATCGCCGCGCTCCGCCGGAGTCAACCCCCGTGCGGCCAGGGCTGAGAAATCGCTGCTGGTCTGGGCAATCGCGGCCCGGTACGACTGCAGGTCGCCGGCGGCAGGCTGCCTGGAGGCATAATCGTAGGCCACGGAGTTTTCCGCCAGGGCCACGGCGGTGGCGCTCTGTGCGAGCCTGTTGGCCGAGCCGTAGACGGTGCCATGGGCGACGATGCTGGTCAGGCGCTGACTGGAGCTGCTCAACTGGGTTATCCCGATGACCAGCACTATGGCGACCACGAGCACCTGAACGGCTGCTCCCAGGAAAAGTCTTCTCCCAACCGAGAACTTGGTGTTGAACCGCTTAAGCATTGCTCCTCCTTGAGGCCCGCTGGAAATGTCGTATCCATGTATCGGTGATGCGCTGGGATTCTTGATCGAGGAGAGTGGTGCATTTGCACCTATTTCTTTTGGCGGAACTGTCATAAGTATGCTGGCTGGCGGTGGTGAAGCTCGAACCTCATAAGGGTCTACCAGCACTGAAGTGGCAGGTCATTGGGGTCCGAACGAAGTCTTTGTCAGCGCGTATTGGCAGCGGACTCGCCGCATGTCCGGCGCGCAGCTTTTATGGGACGGCCCCCGCCGGCTCAGGGTCGGACAAAGGGGCGGAGTTCTGGTGCGAAGCCGTTGCCGGCCGGGGGTTGAGGCTCGCGCACTGCCATGAGCGGCCATCGGGTCCCGACGACGCGGACCGCGTGGCCCAGGGCCTCGGCGGCTCGCTGCCGATCCGGCCATGGGTTCCGTGGGTGGGGGGTGTCTCCCAAGCAATGGCGGTGTTGCCGGATCCGCATAACCGGCTTTGCCGGGTTGCGTGGATGCCGGCCCAGGTGAAACGCAGGTGCATTTGCGATCCGCCGCTATGGCATCGGGCCGCTCAATTCCGAGCGGGAGCCCGTGATCCCTTGCGGGACCGGCTCAGGCTCGGAAGCTGGACCAGGTTTCACGGCCGGCTTCGGCGAGTTCCACCAGCGTACGCGCGGTTCCCTCAGCCTGGTTGGCGGTGCGCCACTCGTCCAGGTGCTCCGAGTTGCAGAAGATGGAGGCCGAAGGGCAGAACGCCTCGATGACCGGCCCGCCCGATGCCGACGGCCACCATCCGATCGCGCCAGAATCGACCACTTCACCTTTGCGCACTTCAAGCTCGATTGCGCCTCCGCAGGTTGGGCAGCGCGTCGAACCGCTGGCGTCGAGCCCAAGAGCCGCCGGTATGCCCACCACGTCGAAGGCACACCAGGTGTGAAGGTCGCTTCCGGAGATGGATATGGCGTGCTTGGAGGCGCGGACGGTTAGGCCCTCGGAGCCGTCGATGGACCTCTCTCCAGCTGGGCCAGTATCGGTCGTGGCGATCCCCGCAGCCACCAGTCGATCGACGGTGGAACCGACCAAGGCCGTGTCGAGGCCGGTGATCTCGGCGACCCGGGCTTCGTCGATGGCAATGCCGGAGAGGATGGCGCGGAAGGCGGCTTGCCTTATCGCCAGCGTCGACGGCTCTGCGTCGATGGCCGCATCCAGTATTGATCCGCTCGTATCAGACACTTGTACTCCTTTATCCCGAAGTGTAGGGCGGACCCGCTGAAGTCCGCTTCCGGGCTGCGCGGGCCGAGGTTGTCTGCTCCGTCCCGCCCGCTCTGGCGACTCTTTTCGTGATAAAAGGCAAAGATGGACCTTGATGAGCTACAGGAGCGGACTTTCGCAGGAGCCACAGCCGTCACTCGCCGCGCTTATCCCCCTGAGCGCCGCTTGAGCGGCGAGCGTTTGTCGGGCTACCTTGACAGGCGCGCCTTCGGCGTTGCCACGTCGGCACGGCCAGACGGGCGCCCGCACGCGGCGATTGTCTCCTACGTGCGCCGCGGCACTACATTCTGGATGCCCACCGCCGCCGGATCGGTGCGCCAGCGCAACCTCAACCGGGTGCCGTGGCTGGTGCTGGTGGTTACCGAGGGTGAACGAGCGGAGCACGTGGTGGCGATCGTCGAGGGCCCATGCCGTGCGGCCCCCAAGCCCGAAGTCCCTCCCGACGTGGCGGCGACGGCGCAAGAGGAGTGGGTCTCGGTATGGCTGCGGCTTGACGCCGAGCGCGTTCTCTCCTACGCGGCCGAGGGATCGCCTGGCTGAGCCATGCGCCGCACTGCTGCTGCCGAGCGGGCGGGATGTGACGGCCTGTTAGCAGACCCCATGACCGGGGTTATGGCGATGAGGGTGGTGGTTCGCATTGGCCACCGCCTTGCGCCGCGTCACGGGCGGGGCAGGAGCGTGCCCCGCGTCGAGTCGGTGGATCGCCGCGCGTATATCCGAAAGAAGAGTCTCCGCCACATCCCGGCCGAGGCCTTCGCGCACGACGATACGGAGCACGGCGATTTCGGACGCGTTGGGCGCGAGCGTATAGGCGGGGATGATCCAGCCGCGCTCGCGCAGGGCCGCCGAGAGATCGAAGACGGTCCAGGATTCCTCGGAGGTGAGCCGGAAGCAGACCACAGGCAGGGCTTCGGAATTGGATAGCAGAGTGAACCTGCCCGTGGCCTCCAGCTCCGAGCTGATCCAGGTGGCGGTCGCGGCCAGAGCGCTCATGACCTTGGCATAACCTTGCCGGCCAAGCCTGAGGAGGTTGTAGTACTGAGCCACGATCTGGGAGGAGCCGCGGGAGAAGTTGAGGTTGAAGGTTGGATGGTCGCCGCCGAGGTAATTTACGTGAAATACGAGTTCATCGGGCAGTCCTTCCGCTTCGCGCCAGAGTGACCAGCCGATCCCGGGATATACGAGGCCGTACTTGTGACCGGAGGTGTTGATCGACTTGACGCGCGGCAGGCGGAAGTCCCATAGCAGCTCGGGACTGTTGAATGGGGCCACGAAGCCGCCGGAGGCCGCGTCGACGTGGATGGGAACGTCGAGATCACGCTCGTTCTGGAGTTGATCGAGCGCCGATGAGAGTTCGGCGATGGGCTCGTACTCGCCGGTGTAGGTCGAGCCGAGAATGCCCACCACCCCGATGGTGTTCTCGTCCACCAGGCTGAGTGCCTCGTCGACACCAAGCACGTAGCGGGTCGGGCTCATCGGCACGTAGCGGGGCTCGACTTCGAAGTAGCGTGCGAACTTCTCCCAGCACACCTGCACATTGGCTCCCATGACGATGTTGGGCGTCGCGGATCCGGCCGCGGCACCGCGTTGCTTCTTCCACCGCCACTTCATGGCCAGTCCGGCCAGGTGTATCGCCTCGGATGAACCCACCGTGGCTGTTCCGGTGGCCCCGGTCTCTTCGGGGGCGTGGAAGAGATCGGCGATCATGTTCACGCAGCGGTCGGCCAGCTCCGCTGTCTGAGGGTACTCTTCGGCATCGACGAAGTTCTTGGAGAGGGTGCGCGTCATGAGCGACTCCGCCTCCGGCTCCATCCAGGTTGTCACGAAGCTGGCGAGGTTCAGTGCCGCGTTTCCGTCCAGGTTCAGCTCATCTTCGATCAGCTGTGCCACCACGCGCGGCGTGGATGGTCGCTCGGGCATGCGGTAGCGCGGTATCTCTTCGCTCAGGTCGCGGGCGCTGTAGACGGGCGCCAGCGATGGCGCGATTCCTTCCTCGGGCGTGGCCTCTTTGCGGGTCAACATGATCCAACCTCCCTTTCGACGGGGGGTTGGCCTTCCCCATCGCAACGAGCACGTGGCTCCTGTCTAACAAAGAATCGAGGCCAGGTTGGCTCGGCCGGCTCATAAACCGTTCAGCGGCCCGGCCGGACGGCCGGCTTGGGAAAGGCGGGTAGCCGCCTGGAGTTCCTGGCCGAAAGCGTGGCAACAGCGCCATTCGCTCAGCTGGGCGGGGTGAAGAGGGCCCCGCTTCGAGGTTCGCCGGCGCTGCCCGCGGGACTTGCGCGTCTGCCCGAGCCCCGGCCTAACCCCGCGAGGCTGCGCCCGCTCCGGCAAAGGCGCCACGCGCCCCGGCGAAACCTGCGCCTCCGCCTCCGAAGGTGATGCGCGCACGGAAGCCGCCCGCGCCGCCTCCGAAGGTGGATTGGGCGGTAGGAAGCGGCTTGTTCAGGTTCGCGAGCGCCACCTGTTCACCGTCGGTGAGTCCGGAGATGATCGCGGTGCGGGCCGCGCCGATGGCGCCCACCTTGACCGAAACCTGGCTTGCCTGGCCCGACTTCACGACCGTCACGCTGTAGTGCCCACCGGTATTGGTCAGCGCCGAGGTCGGCACGGATAACGAGTGCGAGATATGCGCCGTCGTGATCGTGGTGTCGGCGAGCGCCCCGTCGAAGTTTGCGATCGCCTTGGTTCCGAGCAGAGCCGTCACCGGCACCGTCGTCACTCCGGTGGATTGG
>JAKAEN010000184.1 GCA_021818355.1 Actinomycetes bacterium
GGCGCCGCTGAACCTGGCAGCGCCGTCGACCTTGGTGCCTTCCTCGTCCCTATTTAAGGCTGCACCGTTCTCGGCAGCGCTGTCGTTCAAGGTAAACGGCCTCCGCAATCAGCTGCAAAACCTACACTATATCGACGGTGCCGGTGGGCTTTCCCATCGGAAGACCACGAGCCCGGGCGGGACTCGACAGCCAGCCGCCGGGTGACGAAGAAAACCAGGTGGTTTACCGTGCATATAATCGTCGTCGGGTGCGGACGGGTTGGCTCTGAGCTGGCGACGCGCCTCTCGGTCGAGGGCCATTCGGTTGTCATCATCGACAAGAATGCCTCCGCTTTTCGTAGACTCGGCGAAAAGTTTTCCGGAAGGACCATCAACGGGCTGGGATTCGACCGCCAGCACCTGGAGATGGCGGATATCGGTTCGGCCGGTGCTCTCGCCGCCGTGACCAGCGGCGACAACTCCAACATCCTCACCGCCAGGATTGCGCGCGAGGTGTACGGGGTGCCAAAGGTGGTTGCGCGCATCTACGACCCGCGCCGGGCCGAGATCTACCGGCGCCTCGGCATCCAAACGGTTGCCACTGTCACCTGGACAACGGACCAGGCCATGCGAAGAATCTTCGACACGGCGAGTCAGCCGGATTGGACCGACCCGAACGGAAACGTGGTCCTGGTGGAGAAGACAGTGCCGCAGCACCTGCTGGGCAAACGGCTAGGCCGCCTGGACGAGATCGAGGGCGTGAAGCCCGTTCTTCTCACCCGGGGCACCAACTCGCGCCTCTTCCAGCCCGACATCGTCGCCCAGGAGGGCGACATCATGCACTTCATGGTCGAACGCAAAGCAATGGCTTCATTGGACAGCGCGCTCGGCGGCAAGGAGAGTCAACCGTGAAGGTGGTAATCGCAGGAGCCGGCAGCGTCGGCTCCTTCATCGCGGAGGACCTGCAGGCCGCCGGGCATGACGTACTGGTCATCGAGCAGAACGAGCAAGAGGTGAAGAAGCTCGCGGAGCAAATTCCGTGCCGCTTCCTTGTCGCGGACGCATGCGAGGTCTCCTCGCTGCAGCAGGCAGGCCTCGCGGAGGCCGACGTGGTGGTCGCGGCCACCGGCGACGACGAGGACAATCTGGTCGTCTCGCTGCTGGCCAAGCAGGAGTTCATGGTCCCGCGCGTGGTTGCCAGGGTGAACAACCCCAAGAACCACTGGCTATTCAACAAGACCTGGGGCGTGGACGTCTCCGTATCCACCCCGCACCTGCTCTCATCGCTGGTAGAAGAGGCGGTGTCGGTGGGATCGCTGGTTCGGCTCCTCTCATTCGAGAAGAGCGGCGCCCGCCTGGTGGAAGTGACCCTGGCTGAGGACTCCCCGGCGAACAACCTCGAAATTGCCCAGCTGGGCCTGCCCAAGACGGCATCCATCGTTGCCATAATCCGTCAGGACAACGTGATCGTGCCGCGCGGCAACACCTTGCTGCACGACGGCGACGAGGTGGTAGCGCTGGTCACCGAGGACTCGGAGGCCGAGATCAAATCGATTCTCGTAGGCGAAAAGCAGCTTCCCAAGCAATAGGCGCCCCAAGGGCGACTTTCCTGCCTCGCTTGCGCCTCCGCCGCGGCGGAGGCTACGCGAGAGAGGCGGAGAAGGCCGCCGCACTGTCGGCCCAGGAGGCGAGCGGCACCCCAAAGGCGGAAGCGAGCTCCGCCCAGCGCTCAGCCTGGAATTCCGCCTCCTCGCGCAGCACCGCCGCGGCAGCCGTGGGGGATTGCTCGAGAAGCGACGCGATCATGAACTTCCGTGAACCTATTCGAGGAGCCAGTCCTACCTCATAGGCACGCTCAAAGAGCACGCGCTTGGTCAAGAAGGTCCCACAG
Source organism: Actinomycetes bacterium (assembly GCA_021818355.1). Taxonomy (GTDB): domain Bacteria; phylum Actinomycetota; class Acidimicrobiia; order Acidimicrobiales; family Acidimicrobiaceae; genus Acidithrix. The sequence goes on from JAKAEN010000184.1 coordinate 1,871, forward strand.
AGGTACGGAGAGGCCGCCATTGCCACAAGATCGGAGGCCCCTTCGGCGGCAGCCCCCCTACCCTCGAGTACCGACGGGGTGATCTCCCAGCTCGCAAGACCCAACCATCCGGCCAATTCGGCCAAAGTCCCGACGGTTGCGCCCGCCCAGGCGGAGAGGCGCGGCTCCAACCGAGTCGTCGCGGTCACGTATGGGGGAACCCAGGGCAAGACGTGCTCGAAGAGCAGCGCCGCGAGGACCTTCTCCAATGCGCTCGCCTCCTGGCTTCCGGCAGGGGCCTTGAGGAGCTGGTCGATCAAGTCCGCCAACATGACCAGCTGATTGGCGAGCGAGGTGGCCTCGCGGATCGGCTCCAGCCCGGCCGCAGCCAGGAACCCGCCGATGCGCTCAGCCGGCTCGCCACCGAGCTGCGCTCCAGGGCTCAGGTAGATGCAGGCGTCCGGAAGCAGTTCAAGCGTGAATACCTCGGTGTGATCGGCAGGGCTGAACCCTTCCAATCCGAAGAGGCCACGGATCTCGGAGTGCAGCCCGGCGTTGGCCACCACCTCCGAGCAGGCGCGCAGAACCTCGGCACGGGCGCGTTCGTCCGCACCGGGAACGGTCATGGCCGTGCCGCCTCCTCTTCGCTGCGCGCCGGCAGGGCGAAGGCCTGTGCCGAAGGCTTCAGGGGCCGCATCAGCCACCGAGGACGCCGGGAGCCGTTGGGGGAGACCCCGTAAGCGTTGCGGGTTATCTCCAGCCAGCGCTTGTACGCCTCTCGAGAGCGCGCGGTGTCGACATAGACCTCGCCGTGCAGGTCGTCGGCGGAGGCCCTGGTGATGCGGACCGCCTGGTGCCAGCAATGCATGCCGGAGACGGGGTCCGGATGGACCGGGAAGGTCAGGTTCTGGTGGACGCCCACATCACCCCACCAGATGCGCTGAGTGTCGGGATCCTCGCTCGCGTACGGCTTGACGGGCTCCTTGGGCTCGAGATGCCAGCGGGATTCCTCGTTGTTGAGGGCAACGGTTCGCATGAGTTGGCGCTGGCCGTGGCCCTGCAGCTTCCAGCGTCCCATGTGGTGCGAACAGGCGACCACGCCCGGCCGGATTCCTTCGGTTATCCATGGCTTGACGACGAAATACCCGATTTCGGTCTCCACCCTGACCATCGAGTTGGCGTCGATCCCGAGACGCTCGGCATCCTGGGGGTGGATCCAAAGCGGATTGGTGTGAGCGATCTCGTCAAGCCACTTGGAGTTGGCGCTGCGAGTATGGATCTGCACCGGCAGCCGGAAGGTGCTGATCAGCACCATCTGGTCGGGATCCATGTTCTCCGGGTGCACGTGGCTCTTGATGTATCCGGGAATGGCCTGCTCGGGCCAGCCCCACGAAGCCAGCGTCGAGGAGTAGAACTCGAGCTTGCCGCTCGGGGTGGGGAAGCCCTTCACCAGCTCGCCGTCGACGTTCACGCCGACCGGGCGGCGCCCCTCTCCGTCGGGGTCGGGATCGCCGGTCGGGACGATGTTCTTGGAGGCCGGCTTGGGGGTCGGCGAGTAGACGCGCTTGGTCAGCGGATCGATGAAGGCGTCTGCGACCTCTTCGGCCTCGAGCGGCCTCTCGTAGACCTTGCCCACGTTGCGGGTGATCTCGAACGCCCCCCGCTTGCGCATGTACTCGAGCGCGGTCATTCCTTCGGCGGCGGCGGCCTCGGGCAGCCCGGGCACCGAGTTCTCGAAGATGTAGGCGTAGTACTCGTCGACGCTCATGCGCTTGCCCGGGTTCGCCGGGGACTCGTAGAACTTGCGGATTCCCATTGAGCCGTCCGGGTCGATGCGCCAGGAAAGCTCCATCCAGAACTCGTTCTCCTCCCACACCTCACCGGGGTTGACCTCGCGGGTGTCGGTGACCTCCTTGCCCTCGGCAAGAGCCTTGGCGCGCAGCACCGGCTGCCTGAAGGAGATCCACTGGCCGTCGTACTGCTCGTAGGACATGAGGTCGTGGCGCTCGGAGGAATGCCCCATAGGGAGCACGTAGTCGGCAAAGTAGGCCGTCTCGTTCCAGGTCGGCGTGAGCGAGACGTAGCAGCCGACCAGGGACTGGTCGCGGAGCACCTCCACCCAGCTCATGCCATCCGGGTTGGTCCAAACCGGGTTGTAGACGCGAGTGAAGTAGACGTCGAGCTTCCCGCGCCCGTCCTTGAGAAGGTGGGGCAGGAGGAAGGAGAGCTCGTTCATCGCCAACGGGTATTCGATCGGCCAGGAGAGCTCGTTCCACTTGGTCGGGTGCGGAGGCATGTGCATCGGCCGGGGCACCCACTTGTTCCACGCGTTCGGGAAGGTACCCCCCGGCGTCGCGATCGCCCCCAGCAGGGCGTTGAGAAGCAGCAGCGTTCTTGACACCTGCCAACCTCCCAGGTTCCCCGCGCTGGCGGAGCGCCAGGTGTGCGAGGCAAGCGCCGTGCCCGCGCCCGCAACGATCTCGGCGACCTCGGCGAGGACGGAGGCTTCAACGCCCGACTCGGCCGAGGCGTAGTCGAAGGTGTACTCCGAGTACAGGTCGCGGAGCACCTCTTCAAAGGCCTCGAAGGTGGGGTCCGTTACGCCTCGAGCCTCGCGCATGTACTGGTCCCAGTTCCACCAGCGTCGCACGAACTCGCGGTTGTAGCGCCCGGTGGCGATTATGTGGTTCGCGATGGCGAGATTGATGGCGGCCTCGCTGCCCGGCTGCGGCGAGAGCCAGTAGTCGGCGTGGGTGGCGGTGTTGGAGAGCCGGGTGTCCATCACGATCAGTTTGGCGCCCTTTGCCCGCGCCTCGGTGATGCGCTGTGCGTGAGGGTTGAAGTAGTGACCGGTCTCCAAATGGGCCGAGATCAGCACTATCACTTTGGCGTTCGCGTAGTCGGCGCTCGGCCGGTCGATGCCGGCCCAGTAGTGCCAACCGGCGCGCCCGCCCGATGAGCAGACATTGGTATGCGAATTGTGCCCGTCCACGCCCCACGAGGCGAGCACCCGCTCCGTAAAGCCGTCCTCGCCCGGGCGCCCGATGTGGCACATCACCTCGTCGGTGCGGCCTTCCTGGATGGCCGCGCGAATGCGGGCGGCGAGGTCGTCCAGCGCCTCGTCCCAGCTCACCCGGACCCATTTGCCGCTTCCGCGCTCCCCCGCCCGCTTCAGGGGGTAAAGGATGCGGTCAGGATCCTGGATCTGGTTCAGGGTGGCCGGCCCCTTTGCGCAGTTGCGCCCACGGGAGCCTGGGTGGATGGGATTGCCCTCGAACTTTCGCACCGCTCCTGACTCGTTGTCCACGTAGGCAAGCAGGCCGCATGCGGACTCGCAGTTGAAGCAGGTGGTTGGGATGAGCGAGTAGCTGCGCTTGCGCCTCTCCGGCCACGCCTTGGAGTCGAGCTCCTCCCAGTCGTCCCAGCGCTCGATGGGCGGAAAGGCCATCAACGCGCCCTTCGAGGGGCCCTGATAGAAGGTCTCCCCGCGCGATTCGGCCTCGGCGCGCAGCTTCAGGAGCCTGCGCCCGAGCCCCTCTTCTGATTTCTTGAACATGCCGTCCTCCTGGCCTTGGCTTCGCTCAGGCGAGCGGAACGAGTTGGGCTGAGCGGACGTAGCTGTGCTCGTAGGCGACCATGCCCGCGTAGCAGAGAGCCACTCCGATCTCGGGTTGAAGGAGCGCGGCCACCCCGGCCAGCACCCCCAGATTTCCGAGCCAGAACCAGCCGGCCATGGAGCCCCTGGTCATCTCCCAGTGCGCGAGCTTCGCGTTGGCGCTGGGATGTCCAGTAAACACCTCCGCCGAGACCAGCAACGAGTGCAGCAGCACCAGGCCCACGAAGAGCGGAATCGCCGCATGGGAGGCGCTGGTCGCCAGGCTGCTCCTGACTACCACTGCGAAACCCGCGCCAAGCATCGCCGCCTGCACCAGAAGCTGGGGAAGGAGCAGAGGGCTCTGCCAGAGATCCCTTCCCCGCGACTCGGAGAAAAGGAACGCGGTGTAACCGGCGGTGGCAGCACCCAGTAGAACCGAGATCATCCCCACGATCCTCACCGCACTGTCATTACCCAGGTATCCGAATACGAGGGCAAGGGCCAGCGCGGCTCCGTACCCGGTCAGTACGAAGCCGCCTTTCACCAGCCAGCTCCGCGGCTGGGGGCGGATGAGG
>JAKAEN010000185.1 GCA_021818355.1 Actinomycetes bacterium
GTCGAGTGAGTCGGGCATGTTCGTGGCCATTATCACCAGGATCCGGTACTTGGGCGGATCCTTGGGCTTGAGGCCGAGGGAGCGGCGGATGGTGCGGTTGAAGAAGCCGCGTGGCTTCTTCAGACCTGAAAGCTCGGTAAGAAGTGCCTGCAGGGTACCGGTGTCTCCTCCCATGCCCCCCATGCCTCCGAATCCGCCCACGACACGGTTGACGATCCCGCGCCGCGGACCAGGTCCGGGTTCATCGAGCTCATCGCCCGCCCCTGCCCTGAGCAGCTGAGATGCGGTCCCAGGGTCGATGTAGCTGAGACCGTTGCAGGTCATGGCATGCCCGAAGAACTGGCTCGCCCCGGCAACCTGGGGTCCGGCCTGGGCGGGAAGGGAGCGGCTGCCGAGTGAATCGGCCTCGTCGAAGAAGACGACCACCCCGCCGTAACGCACGGCCAGCTTTCGCAGCTTTCGGAAGAGGCCCTTGACCTTGAGCACACCGATGCCCATGAACATGTTGATGAAGGCTCCGGGGTCGACAAAGACGAACGGCGTCTCGGTCTCACCGGCCACGGCCTCGGCCATAAGGGTCTTGCCGGTTCCCGGCGGGCCCCAGAGGAGGACGCCTCCGGGAACGTAGCCTCCGTGGGCCTCGATCGTGTCGGGGTCGGTGAGGAAGATGATGTTCTCCCTGATCCTCTCCAAGACCGCGTCCTGGCCCCACACGTCCGAGAACCGCGTCTTCACGTCACCCGGGAAGTAGACGTCCACGCCGCCCTTGGACAGGAACCAGAACAAGCCGACGAACTGAAGAAGGATGAAGACGAAGGCAAAGGCGAGCTGGGCGATCAACGGGAGAGCCGAGAAGAACGCCGCCGGCGCCTGGAAGAGGGCCGTAAAGACGGAAAGGTGGTAGTGCGCGGCAAGCACCAGGTCGACGACCACCAGCACTCCGATGATCTTCAGCGCCCGCGAGACACGGTACTTGGTCCAGTCGTCCATCTTCTCCGAAGAGGCGCTGAAGCTCTTGAAGACCACCTCGCTGAAGAAGGTGTTCCATTCCGGAGAGTGTTCGGAGATCAGGTAGTGGAGCTGGCGGACCAACTCGATCGCAATGAGGAGAACCAGCCACCAGGCGCTCGAGGTCTCCTTGCGGATTCCGTCGCCGAGGGACATCAGCGGATTCTGGCCCATCGCGCCTGCCGTCAAGAACGCGAAGATAAGCAGCAGGATCAGGAGGATCTTCATCCGATCCCACGCTGCCATCTTTGGCCGCGTCTTCATTTCGATGACCTCTTGGGGCGAAAAGTCGGGGCGGTCGTCGGCCCCGCCCGCACTGGTGGGATCGTCCATCATCTGCTCCTAACACTCCAAGAGTTGACAATCTCGTTTATCACGGCGTGGTTCTGCGAGTAGCACTTGGCAGAGCACCCGACACCGATCAAATACACCCAGCTGGTGGAGGAATCCACCTCTGCAACCTGATCGAGCACTGACGTGGCACCAGTGCTCTCCTTAACCCGAACCACCATTCGGGATCCACGCATTCCTGACTTGGTGGCGAACTCGCTGTAGCTGGTGGCCGAATAGCTCGCACCACCGGTCGGGCTGGTCTTGGACAGCGGGTCGACGGGAAGCAGCAGTGTGCGCAGCGTGGAGAGCGAGAAGGTATCGTGTTGCGCGGAGTTCAACTTAGTCGCCTGCACGATCCCAAAAGGGTGGCTGGAGAAGATGCCGGTCACCGCGGAGAGTGGGGCGTTCCGCTTTCCGTAAAACACGTTAGCCCATTCACCCGCCTCCAGCTGAGCGAGCTGGGATGGGGAAATCTTCTGGCTTCCGCTTGAAAAGACCATGCTCGGTCCGAAATCGCTCCAGTTGGCCGGCACCTTGAAATACATGTCGGCACCGGAAGGATTCGTGTAATTGAGGAAGTCGTACTGGTTCGTCAGGCAGCCGGAAAGAAGCACGGCGAGGATCCCGAGCAGTCCTGGCATTGCCACCCGCGAAGAGGGGTGGAATTTGCCGAAGGTGGGAATCCACCTGGTGATGCGAGTGAACTCCTCGCGCAAACCTGCACCTCTGGGATTCCGGAGTCGAAAACCACTATCCCAACAGATTATGCGTCCATCGTGATATTGGACAGCCCCGCTAGCTGCGAATCTCCTGAGAGCGGCGTCACGCAGGGAAAACAAAAGGTGGGCGCGGTTTCCCGCGCCCACCTTTCAAATTGGCCCACGGCCGGGCCGAGGAATCCTTAGAAGTCCTCCATGCCCGGGGTCGGAGCGGCCGGAGCGTGCTCCTCGGGCTTGTCGACCACAACGGCCTCGGTGGTCAGGAAGAGGGCGGCGATCGAGGCGGCGTTCTGCAGCGCCGAGCGCGTCACCTTCACGGCGTCGATGACGCCGGTCGCGAAGAGATCCTCATACTCGCCGGTCGCGGCGTTCAAGCCCTCGGCCGGGTTGGAAAGGCCCTTCACCTTCTCCACGACGACACCGCCCTCGAGGCCCGCGTTGACGGCGATCTGCTTGATCGGCTCCTCGACGGCCTTGGCCACGATTCTTGCGCCAGTCGCCTCGTCACCCTCGAGCTTCTCGGCACGATCCAGAATCGCGGCCTGTCTGCGGAGCAGTGCCACGCCGCCGCCGGGGACAACGCCCTCCTCGATCGCGGCCTTGGTGGTGGAGACGGCATCCTCGATACGGTGCTTCTTCTCCTTGAGCTCCACCTCGGTGGCGGCACCGACCTTGATGATCGCCACGCCGCCGGAGAGCTTCGCAAGGCGCTCCTGCAGCTTCTCGCGGTCGTAGTCGGAGTCGGTGTTCTCGATCTCCGTCTTGATCTGGTTCACGCGGCCGCGGATGTCGTCATCGCTGCCTGCGCCCTCGATGATGGTCGTCTCGTCCTTGGTGATCTCAACGCGGCGGGCACGGCCCAGCAGGTCGAGGGTGGTGTTCTCGAGCTTGAGGCCAACCTCCTCGGAGATGACCTGGCCGCCGGTGAGAATGGCGATGTCCTGCAGCATGGCCTTCCGACGCTCGCCGAAGCCGGGGGCCTTGACCGCGACCGACTTGAAGGTTCCGCGGATCTTGTTGACCACCAGGGTGGCAAGGGCCTCGCCCTCGACGTCCTCGGCGATCAGAACCAGCGGCTTGCCGGTCTGCATGACCTTCTCGAGCACTGGCAGCATGTCGCGGACGGTGGAGATCTTCGAGGAAACCAGAAGGATGTAGGGGTCGTCAAGAGAGGCGACCATCGACTCCGGATCGGTCACGAAGTAAGGGGAGATGTAGCCCTTGTCGAAGCGCATGCCCTCGACCAGGTCCATCTCCATGCCGAAGGTCTGGGATTCCTCGACGGTGATCACGCCGTCCTTGCCGACGCGGTCGATGGCGTCGGAGATAAGGCCACCGATCTCGGTGTCAGCCGCGGAGATGGAGGCAACCTGTGCGATCTGGTCCTTGGAATCGGTCTCACGTGCGAAGCTCTTCAGTGAGGCGACCGCGGCCTCGACGGCCTCCTCGATGCCTCGCTTCAGACCCATGGGGTTGGCACCTGCGGCAACATTGCGCAGACCCTCGCGCACCATCGACCATGCAAGTACGGTCGCGGTGGTGGTCCCGTCACCGGCGACGTCGTCCGTCTTCTTGGCGACTTCCTTGACCAGCTCCGCACCGATGCGCTCGTAGGGGTCCTCGAGCTCGATCTCCTTGGCGATGGAGACGCCGTCATTGGTGATGGTGGGGGCGCCCCACTTCTTCTCAAGGACGACGTTACGGCCCTTGGGGCCGAGCGTCACCCTGACTGCATCGGCAAGCTGGTTCATGCCTGCTTCAAGGGCGCGACGCGCCTGCTCGTCAAAGGCAATCAGTTTTGGCATTTAGGGATCCCTCCATTGGGTTACCGTTTAGCACTCTCAATACTAGAGTGCTAACTTCCGGTTCCTGCGGAGGTGCCGCCCAAAAAATCCCTAGGAGGCGCCGCCCGCGACCGCCGGGACTATGGAGACCACCTGGCCGGCGCTCACCGGAGTGTCGACCCCTTCGAGGAAGCGCACGTCCTCATCCGCCAGGAAGACGTTGACGAAGCGCCGCAGGTTGCCCCCGTCGTCGAAGAGGCGCTCCGCGAAACCCGGGTAGCTCTTGCCGAGCGCCGTCAGGACCTCGCCTACCGTCGACCCCTCGACGGACACCTCGGATACTCCGTCGGTGAGGCTGCGTAGCTGGGTGGGTACCCTTACGGTGACTGACACTATTTCGCGCTCCTTTGGGCATTGAGGAAATGGAAGAAGGAATCCAGGGACGGATCGATGGTTATGGTCGGTCCGGCGCCGCTCATCGCCTCGACGGTCTTGAGGCCGTTCCCGGTGACGTATGCGACGGTCTTCTCGTCCTTGCCGATCACCCCTTCGCGGGCAAGCCTGGCCAGCGTCGCGATGGTCACGCCGCCGGCGGTCTCCGCGAAGATCCCCTCCGTCTGGGCGAGCAGGCGGATCCCGTCCAGAACCTCCTCGTCGGTGACCGAGCCGAAAGATCCGCCGGTACGCCTGACGATGTCGAGGGCGTAGTAGCCGTCGGCCGGATTGCCTATGGCCAGGGACTTGGCGATGGTGTCCGGCTTGACCGGCCGGATGACGTCCACTCCACTGGCGAAGGCGGTGGCCACCGGCGAGCAGCCTGCCGCCTGGGCCCCGGAGATGCGCACCTTGGGCTCCTTGTCAAGCAGGCCTACGCGATAGAGCTCGCCGAAGCCTTTGTGAATCTTGGTGAGCTGGCTGCCGGATGCGACCGGCACCACGACGTGGTCGGGGGCCTGCCAGCCGAGCTGCTCGGCGACCTCGAAGGCCAGAGTCTTGGAGCCTTCTCCGTAATAGGTGCGCACATTGACGTTTACGAAGGCCCAGTCGGGCTCCTCGGATGCGATCTCCGCGCAGAGCCTATTTACGTCGTCGTAGTTGCCGTCGATGGCTACCAGGTTGCCGCCGTAGACAGCGGTGGTGGTGATCTTCGCCCGCTCCAGATTGGCCGGCACGAAAACGTAGGACTCCATGTTCGCCCAAGCAGCGTGTGCAGCGACGGAGTTGGCGAGATTGCCGGTGGAGGCGCAAGCGGCCACCTTCAGGCCGAGTTCACGAGCACGCGACAAGGCAACCGAGACCACCCGGTCCTTGAAGGATCCGGTGGGGTTGAGCGTGTCGTTCTTGATCCATAGGTCGGAAAGGCCGAGGGCGTTGCCGAGCCGCTCCGCGCGCACCAAGGGCGTGAAGCCGGCACCCAGCGATACATACTGGTCCCCCTCGACCGGCAGCAGGTCCCGGTATCTCCAGATGGAAAGGGGGCCGTTGGCGATCGATTCGCGGCTTATGTTCGCGGCGATGGCGTCGTAGTTGTAACGAACCTCGAGCGGGCCGAAGCAGAACTCGCAAACGTGCAGCGCCTTGGCTTCGTAGGTCTGGCCGCACTCTTTGCACACCAGGCATTCCACGTATGACAACTCTTGTCACACCTCCTCATCGATCGGGCATTGGCACCTGGCTCTTCGACTGGTTGCCGCGGCTTCTTCGGGCCCGTCCCTACACCGCTCTAGATGATCTCGATTGTGAAAGTTCGATCGGGTTCTGGATTCTAGACACCCGCCGATATCACGACGGCCGGGGCCAGCTGCGCGAAACCTTCGAGAGCCCCAGGTTGACGCACTCTCCGGCGTGGGCGAGCGACCTTTCCGCTCCGAATTCAGCCGAGAGGTCCAAGAGGTCCGCACCCGTCTCTCGCAGTCGTCCCCGGCCGTCATCGGTAGCCGTTCCGGCGACCACCAGGCACGGCTTGCCGTGCCGACCCGCCAGGGCTAGCACCCCACCTACGACTTTCCCGTTGAAAGACTCGCCATCCAGCATGCCCTCCCCTGTGATAACCAGGTCGGCGGCCTCCACCAGCTCGTCCAGGCCGAGGTAGTCGGAGACGACGGAGAAGCCTTCGACGATCTCCGCCCCCGCGGCCCACAGCATCCCCGAAAGGCCTCCCGCGGCGCCGGATCC
>JAKAEN010000186.1 GCA_021818355.1 Actinomycetes bacterium
TTCCGATCTCGATTTCGACCAGATGGCATCCCTAGCCAAGGCCGAGCGCCCCAAGCTGATCGTGGTTGGCGCGACCGCCTATCCACGCATGATCGATGTTGCCCCTGTGCGGGAGATCGCTGATGAGATCGATGCGCTGGTCATGTTCGATGCGGCTCACGTTGCCGGCCTGATCGCCGCGGGTGTGTATCCCAATCCACTGGGGTCCTCGGAGTCCGGGCTGAACCAGGGTGCGGACGTGATGACCTTCACTACCCACAAGACTTTGCGCGGTCCTCGCGGTGGGGCGATCGTCAGCACCTCGCAGTATGCCCAGGCCATTGACAAGGCGGTGTTTCCGGGCTTGCAGGGCGGTCCACTCGAGCACGCCATCGCCGCCAAGGCCGTCGCGTTCAAGGAGGCTCAGCAGCCCGACTTCGTGACCTACCAGGAGCAGGTGCTGAAGAACGCGAAGGTTCTGGCCAGCGCACTTGAGCACCAGGGGTTCCGGGCGGTATCGGGCGGCACAGACACCCACCTCATCCTGGTGGACCTGATGCGCTTCGACCCCGAGCTCTCGGGCAAGGAGGCGCAGGAGGCGCTGGACCGGGCTGGGATCACCTGCAACCGGAACCAGATTCCTTACGACACCCGCTCTCCCTTTGTCACCTCGGGGCTTCGTTTCGGAACACCTGCCATGACCACGACGGGCATGAAGGAGGCCGAGATGGAGCACGTCGCCTCCCTCATCGGCCAGGCACTGCGCAAGCGGGACTCTGAGGAGGACCTCGCCGCCATCCGCAACGAGGTGGCCGAGCTCTGTGCTAACTTCCCGCCGCCTCCTTTCAACTAGGGGTTGTTCGCCCTAGGCTCGATAGCCGTATGAGCGGATATGTAGTTGTCTTCGTCGTCGCGGCGGTCGCAACCTATCTGCTCATCTTTCCGGTGCTCGCCATTGCCAAGCGGATAGGGGCTGTGGTGCAGCCCGACGCGCGCCGGGTTCACGAGCGCCCCACGGCCACCATCGGCGGTGTCGCCATGGTGGGGGGATTCCTGGTGGCGATGCTGCTCGCCTATCTGCTTCCCCAGTTCCGCTCCATGCTGCATTCCTCCACCGAGGGCCTTGGAGTTGTGCTGGCGGCGGTGGTGATGGCCGGAGTCGGGTTTCTCGACGACCTTAGGGACGTCTCCGCACCCGCCAAGGTGGCGGGCCAGGTCCTGGCGGCCAGCATTCTCACCATGTTCGGCGCCACCATGTTCTACTTTCGCGTCCCCTTTGCCGGCGTCGTGGTCCTGGCGCCAAGCATCGTCCCCTTGCTCACCGCCCTGTGGGTGGTGGCCATGGCCAATGCCATCAACCTGATCGACGGCTTGGACGGCCTGGCATCGGGGATCGTCGGAATCGCCTCGCTGGCCTTTTTCGTCTACTCCTTCAAGCTGGTCTCTCTGGGGTCGCTCTCCTCGACCTCGATCGGCCCCCTGATAGCCATCGTCACGGTTGCCGTTTGCGTGGGCTTCCTACCCCACAACTTCCATCCGGCTCGGATCTTCATGGGCGATACCGGGGCATTGTTCCTTGGGCTGTTGATGGCGGCGGCGACCTCGGTGGTGGGGGGGCGCACCAGCGATGTCTCCGGTGAGACCTTCTTCTTCTTCGCCCCCTTGTTCATCCCCTTCGTGATCCTCGGGGTGCCGATGGTGGATATGGTCTTCGCCATCATCCGCCGCACCGCCAAGCACACCGGGGTTTCGAGCCCGGACAAGGCGCACTTGCACCACCGGCTCCTTCAGATGGGCCACGGGCACCGGCGCAGCGTGCTGATCCTGTGGGCCTGGACGGTCATCCTCTCCGGATTCGTGCTCGTGCCCCTCTTCGCCAGCCAGGTGAACGCCTTCATCCCGGTGGGGCTGGGGGCGCTGGCGGTGATGCTCTTCACCCTCTTCCAGCCGGCCATACGCGAGCGCACCTTGGCCAAGCCGCTGCCGAGATTGCGCAACCGGAGCTCCGCCCCGCAAGGGGGGCACGTCCGCCCTCGCCACTGAGGGGTCAACCGAGGGCGGGGATAGGCGGCAGTAGGCTGTCTCAGGTGTTTTTCGCGCGACGGATAAGCGATGTCTGAAGCAAAGCCATCTTTGCCCGCCCGTTTCGCGCGCTTCCTGATAGGCAAGCCACGCAGGACCGAGGCCACCTCCAGCCAGGGCCCGACCGGGGCCCCGGACGCGGTTGCCAACGCGATCGAGCTGGTCCTGACCCCTGTCTTCCTCTTCGGTATCGGCTTCCTGGTGGATCGCTGGCTGGGGACCCTGCCTATCTTCTCCCTGGTGGGGGTGTTCTTCGGGGCGGCTGGGAGCATCCTGAAGCTTTACTATTCGGTTATGAATCCCAGCGGTGGCGTAATTGGCGCCGATGCCGCGCGCCCCGCTAACATTGTCTCTCGGTCAGAGCCGATGCCCGGCGATGCCAAGCAAGCTTCAAGCGGCCTGCTCGCCGCGAATCTCGAGATTCCCGAAGAGCTGAGACGCCTGGCTGCGACGCTGGACGGAGAGGACTCCGCGGGCAAAGGCCCCGAACCGGGCCTGCCCGGCTGACTGTCGCTGACGCGGCCTTCTTATTGTTGGCGCCTTGTGCGCGGGATGTGGGGTAGTGGTGGCCGGCAACGGTGGCGTGGAGGCAGTGGAGGCTCGCATGAGCCGAGATATGCTTCGCCTTGGCCTTCCCCTCGGGGCCCTGGCCGTGATCGTCTCGGCCGTCGGCTTCGGCACCAGGGGGCTTTGGTCGTCCCTGGTGGGCGTGGTCCTGGTGCTCGCCAATCTCTACCTGACCGGGATCGTCGTCTCCCGCGCGGCCGCCAATTCCGCGGTTGCGGCCATGGCCGCCGCGCTGGTGAGCTTCTTCGGACTGCTCGTCTTTCTTACAGTTTTCGTGATCTTCGCCCACGGCGCGGGATGGATGAACCTGCGCGTCTTCGGGATTAGCATGATTGCGCTGCATCTGGCTCTGGTCGGCTTGGAGGCCCGCAAGGTCTCGGGACGGCTGGCCTTTTCCGGTTTCTTCCCGTCCCACAAGGAGCGAGACTGACCTTGCAATACCTGGCCATCAACTTCCCTCCGATCTCCGAGGTATTGAACTGGAAGCCCATCTTCGGGGGCGGCACCGCGATCGCCTTCAACAAGGTGGGGGTCATCACCCTTTTGGCCACGGTCATCACCTTGGCGCTCTTCTGGATGGCCGGCCGCCAGAAGAAGCTGGTGCCGGTGGGAGTGCAGAACTTCGTCGAGTGGTCCGTTGAGTTCATCGACAACTCCATAATCCGTGACGCCATGGGACCGGAAGGGCGCTCCTGGGGCCCCTATCTGACCGCACTCTTTTTCTTCATCTTCATTGCCAACGTCTTCGAGGTGATCCCCTTCTTCCAGATGCCCGCCACCGCCCGCATGGCGGTGCCAGCACCGCTCGCGATTGCTGTCTGGGTGACCTTCGTGGTGCTGGGAGTCAAGAAGCAGGGCTTCCGCTACTTCAAGGATGCGGTGGTCCCGCCGGGTGTTCCGGTCTACGTCCTTTTCATTCTGGTGCCCATCGAGATACTCTCGACCTTCTTCGTGCGGCCCTTCGCTCTGGCAATCCGACTTTTCGGCAACATGCTCGCCGGCCACCTGCTGCTGCTCACCTTCACGGTGCTGTCGGAGGCTCTCTTTATAAAGAGCATCGGGCTCATCATCCTGCCGCTGCCCTTCGCCATGCTCACCGCGCTAACCGGTTACGAGATCTTCGTCTCGGCACTGCAGGCCTTCATCTTCACCACTCTTACCGCCGTCTACCTGGGCGAGTCCCTGCACGGCTCCCACTGATCACTTGAGGAAGGGTTCCGTGAGTTTCTGCTCCGGCCAGCAACCTAAGGAGGTGCGATAAGGCAGCATGAGTTGATGAGCCGAGGCGCCCTGTGCCGGTTGGGAAAAGTAATGACCAATCTCCGGCGGAGGGACGAATGCCCCGGCCATGTCGGTGTGATGAGCCGCTAGCTTATCTTTCGGCCAAATTCAGGTAACGACCGGTTCGGGGCGACCCGCAAGTGTCTATGGATGGTCCAGGGGTCGGGTTGGCCCCACTTAGGAGGTATTCGATTGTTTCATATGTTCCTGGCGATTTCCGCCGCCGTAACGCAGAACCCTGATCTGCGCAAGGGTCTGGCGGAGCTGGGGTCTGGCCTTGCCTATGGCCTGGCCGCCCTCGGCCCTGGAATCGGCATCGGCATAATCTTCGGCCAGGCGGTGCAGGCCATCTCCCGCCAGCCTGAGACCGCCGGCCCGGTTCGCGGCCTTGCCTTCATCGGCTTCGCACTGGCCGAAGCGCTCGCGCTGATCGGCTTCGTCGTCTTCATCCTCCTCAAGTACACCGGCTAAATGACCCCCGTAATCCTTGCGGCGGCGGAGTCGTCCAACCCGATTCTGCCGTCTGTTCCGGAAATCATCTGGTCGGTCATCTCCTTTGCGCTTTTGGTCGTCCTTCTTGCCAAGTGGGCTTATCCTCCCGTCAAGGGGATGATGCAGGCCCGCACGGCCAAGATCCAGGGCGACATCGACAGCGCGGAGAATGCACGCACCGAGGCGGAGCGGGTGCTCGGCGAGTATCGCGAGCAGCTGGCCGAGGCCCGGCGCGAGGCGACCCGCATCATCGAGGAGGCGCGCAAGACCGCAGAGGTCCTGCGCCGCGATCTCCTCGCCAAGGCGGAGGAGGAGGCGGCCGACCTGCGTGCCCGCAACGACGAGGCTCTCGCCTTCGAGCGTGAGCGCGTGGCGGTGGAGCTCCGGGCCGAGATGGCCAAGCTCGCCGTCGACATCGCCGAGCGGGTCATCCGCACCGAGATCGACCGCCGTGCGGCCGATGCCCTCGTGCAGCAGTTCCTCGCCGAGATCGGAGCGTCGCAGTCTTGAGAGAGCAGCTTCGCGGATTCGCAATGGGAGTGAAGTTCCTGGCCGCCCAAGGGGGCGTGACCAACCTTGACTCCGAGATGGAGCAGGTCTCGGCGCTCTTCGACAGCCAGGCCCCCTTGCGTGAGGTCTTCTCCGACCCCAGCATCGAGGCCGCGGTCAAGCAGGGCATCCTCCGGGATCTCCTGGGGAGCGTCGTCTCGGCCTACTCCCTGCGCATCCTTTTCGAGGCGATCGAGCTCGAGGAGCCGGGCAGGCTGGCGGAGGCTCTTGCCCAGCTGCCCGGGCTGCTCACCCATCCCATAGAAGAAGCCACGGGAGCGCTCACCACCACCGCCAGGGTGCGGGCGTTCACCAAGGCTCTCTACTCCTCAATCGAGGATCGCGCCCGCCTGGGCGCGATCGAGCACAAGCTTTACGAGCTCGCCGACGTGGTGACCTCCAATCCCCGCCTGCGCAGAGCGCTCTCGGGGATCGGCACCGTCGCCGCGCAGCGGATCGGGATCATCGAGGACCTGGTCGGCTCCGATGCCGACGCGGTCTTCGTGGAGTCCCTGCGCTTTGCGGCCTCGGCCGGGCGCATCCGCGACTTCGCCGAGGTGGTGGGGCTGATGGCCGAGATCGCCGCCTCCCTGCGCAACACGCGGGTGGCCGAAGTGCACGTGGTCAGGCCTCTCTCGGATGCGGACACCGCCCGCATCGCCGAGGCCCTCTCGGCCGCCAGCGGGGTCTCGGTCGAGATCCACGAGGTGATCGACGAGAGCGTCATCGGCGGAGTGCTGGCCGTGGTGGGCGACACCGTCTACGACGGCAGCGTGCGGCACAGGTTGGACCAACTAAGGAGTCGCCTCGGCATGGCGACCGTGGCGAGATAGGACCAGATCAACCAATGACTGAGTTGTCAATCAGCCCAGACCAGATCGCTAGCGTTCTGAAGGCCCGTCTCGAGGGGTACGCCCCCACGGTGACCGGCGAACAGGTCGGGCGCATCCTGGAGATCTTCGACGGGATCGCCCGTGTCTCCGGGCTTCCCCAGGTCGGCGTCAACGAGCTCTTGGAGTTCGAGAACGGCTCCCTTGGC
>JAKAEN010000187.1 GCA_021818355.1 Actinomycetes bacterium
CACAGCCAAGAGTTGGCAAGGGGGCGCCGCAGGCGCCCCCTTGTTCTATTTGCGCCCCTTGTTCACGCTTCCGGGCTCCTGGCAACCCGGTGGGCGGGCCGGCCGGCGTCAATGGCGCGTAGCCTCGTCTGCGGAGGTGTCCAAGTGCGCATCATCGGACTGACGGGTGGAATCGGCTCGGGCAAGTCGACGGTGGAGGCGATGCTGGCGCGCCGCGGAGCGGTGGTGATCGACGCCGATCAGGTCGCCCGCGAGGTGGTCGAGCCGGGCAAGGAGACCTACCTGCGCATCGTCGAGCACTTCGGTCCCAAGGTGGTGGACGAGTCCGGCCTTCTGGACCGCGCCGCGATCGCCAAGATCGTCTTTTCCGACTCCGACGAGCTGCGATTCCTGAACTCGGTCACCCATCCCGCGGTTGGCGAGGCGATCCTCGAGCACCTGAAGGAGCTTTCCCGGACCCGGCCCGACGCCTTGGTCTTCCTCTCGATCCCGCTCCTGGTGGAGACCGGTGGCGCAGCCCGCTATGGCACCGAGGCGGTGGTGGTGGTGGACGTGCCCCCCGAGGTCGCAGTGGAGCGCCTGGTCCGGGGGCGTGGTATGGCTCGCGAGGACGCCAAGGCACGCGTGGCCGCACAGGCGCCGCGCGCGGACAGGCTTCGCGCCGCCGACCACGTCATTGACAACTCCGGCGACGTCGCGGCACTCGAGCGCGAGGTGGAGCGCGTCCTGGCGGCGCTTGGGAGCGTCTAATCCCGGGGTAGGCGCACGGTACCCTTAAACTGGAAGGGTGCCTCCCTTCAAAGTCGTCTCCTCCTACGACCCCGCCGGCGATCAGCCCAAGGCGATCGCCTCGCTGGCCGAGGGCGTCCAACGCGGAGATCGCTATCAGACCCTTCTGGGAATCACCGGCTCGGGAAAGAGCGCCACCATCGCCTGGACCATAGAGCAGGTGCAGAAGCCGACGCTGGTGATAGCGCCCAACAAGTCGCTGGCGGCCCAGCTGGCGGCGGAGTTCCGGGAGTTCTTCCCCGAAAACCGGGTCGAGTATTTCGTCTCGTACTACGACTATTACCAGCCCGAGGCCTACATCCCCTCTTCGGACACCTATATCGAGAAGGACTCCTCGATCAACGACGAGATCGACCGTCTTCGCCACTCGGCAACCTCCGCGCTCCTCTCCCGCCGTGACGTGATAGTGGTGGCCTCGGTCTCCTGCATCTACGGCTTGGGCTCGCCGGAGGAGTATGCCAAGCGCATGGTGCTCGTCCGCCGGGGTGAGCCTCAGGACGTCCGCGAGCTGTTACGCAGGCTG
Source organism: Actinomycetes bacterium (assembly GCA_021818355.1). Classification (GTDB taxonomy): domain Bacteria; phylum Actinomycetota; class Acidimicrobiia; order Acidimicrobiales; family Acidimicrobiaceae; genus Acidithrix. Next base: position 1,313 of record JAKAEN010000187.1, read on the forward strand.
GTGGACATCCACTACGAACGCAACGACGCCAACCTGGTGCGCGGCAAGTTCCGGGTACGGGGGGACACGCTCGAGATCCATCCCGCCTACGAGGAGAGCGCCTTCCGCATCGAGTTCTTCGGCGACGAGCCGGAGCGGATCACCGAGTACGACACTCTGACCGGCGAGGTGCTGCGGGAGATGGATGAACTGGTCGTCTACCCGGCCACCCACTACGTGGCCGGCGACGAGACCTTGAGGGGGGCCATCGCCAACATCGAGAAGGAGCTGGGAGAGCGGCTGCGCGAACTGGAGGGCGCCAACCGCCTGTTGGAGGCGCAGCGGCTGCGCATGCGCACCCAGTTCGACCTGGAGATGCTGGAGGAGGTCGGCTACTGCAACGGTATCGAGAACTACTCGCGCCACCTCGACGGCCGGGAGCCCGGCGAGCCGCCCTACACCCTTCTCGACTTCTTCCCCAAGGACTTCCTGGTGGTCATCGACGAGTCCCACGTCACCGTGCCACAGCTGCACGGCCAGTACGCGGGTGACAGGAGCCGCAAGGAGACTCTTGTCGACTTCGGCTTCAGGCTCCCTTCCGCCCTCGACAACCGCCCTCTGCGCTTCGAGGAGTTCACCGAGCGCATTAATCAGTGCATCTTCCTCTCGGCCACCCCGGCCGCCTACGAGCTGAGTCACTCCGACAACGTGGTGGAGCAGATCATCCGTCCCACCGGCCTGCTCGACCCAAAGGTGGTGGTCAGGCCGACTCGCGGCCAGATCGACGACCTGCTCGGAGAGGTGCACGCCCGTATCGAGCAGGGCGAGCGGACGCTTGTCACCACGCTCACCAAGAAGATGGCCGAGGACCTGACCGACTACCTGCTCGAACAGGGCCTGAAGGTCCGCTACCTGCACTCCAACGTGGAGACGCTGGAGCGGGTGCAGATCATCCGCGATTTGCGCCTGGGCGAGTTCGACGTGCTGGTCGGCATCAACCTGCTGCGCGAAGGCCTCGACCTGCCCGAGGTGTCGCTAGTGGCGATTCTCGACGCCGACAAGGAGGGATTCCTGCGCTCCGAGACCTCCCTCATCCAGACAATCGGCAGGGCGGCGCGCAACTCCCAGGGGACGGTAATCCTCTACGCCGATCAGACCACGGACTCCATGCGCAGGGCGATTGCCGAGACCGAGCGGCGCCGCAGCCTGCAAGCGGCCTACAATCGCGAGCACGGGATCAATCCGACCACGGTGCGCAAGGCGGTTGCCGACATCCTCGAGCAGCTGCGGCCGGCCGCCGCGGTCCCGGTGCCGTCCCTTGGAAAGGGGAGAGGGCGTAAGGCGGTCTCCGACTACGCCAAGATGAACCTCCCGGAGATCGTCGCGATGGTGCAGACCCTGGAGGAAGAGATGGCTGAGGCTGCGGCGGACTTGCGTTTCGAATACGCGGCGAAGTTGCGCGACGAGCTCAAGCAGCTCCGCAACTACCTGAAGGACGCCGGGTGAGCCCGCGGCTGACAAAGTGGGAGCGGGTTCTCCCCGAGCGTCCGGACCGTCCCGAGGGGGTGAACACCTCCCATCCGATGCGCGCCGTGGTGGAGCAGATCGCGTCCTCTCCGCAGGGATGGACCCCCGAGCGCTCCGCAAAGGTGCGCGACCTCTTCGACTCCATGGCCGAGGACTGGGCGGAGCGCAACGGCCCGGACCGGACCGAGGCGCTGGCCGAGGTTCTGGAGCGCCTGGCCCTACCCGGTAGGCGTTGCCTCGAGGTCGGCTGCGGAACCGGCTCGGTGCTCGGGATCCTCGCCGACCGGTTCGATGCGGTGGTCGGCCTTGACCTGGCCATGGGGATGCTGCAGCGCGCCGATTGCGGGGGCGTCTCCCTGATCCAAGGCGATGCCGGAAGGCTACCCTTCGCCGACGGCAGTTTCGACCTGATCGTGGCGGTGAACGCCTTCCTCTTTCCGGCCGAGTACAAGCGCGTGCTCGCCCCGAGCGGAAACCTGGTCTTCGTCTCCACCAACGGCGACCGCACTCCCATCTACCTCAGCCCGGAGCGGGTTGCCGAGGCGCTGGGGGAGGAGTTCAGCGGAGTGAGCGCCGAGAGTGGCAACGGGGTCTGGTCGTGCTTCTCCCGCCATCCCTTCTGGGAGGAGGCGGAGGGCGCCTGATCTCCGGCGAACGCAAAAAAGAGGCCCCCGCCGCGGCGGGGGCCTCTTTTTTGCTGAGCCGGGAGAGAGCCGGCTACGCGTGGGTTGAGAAGTAGGCGGCGTAGTCGTCGTTCACGCAGACCACGGCGTGGCCGGCGTTGGCGAGGATCGACGAGGCCAGCGTCGCGCGGTACCCGCCCGCGCAGTGGACCCAGACTTCCTTGTCGCGCAACCCGTCGAGTTCGCCCAGGCGCTCCGGGAGCTCGTGGATGGGGATGTGCGTGCTGCCCTGGATGAAGGAGTTGCGCCTCTCGTCGTTGCGCCGAACATCCAGTATTGCCACGCTGTCCTTGTGACGCACTTGGTCGAGGTCGGCGAACTTGGCCACCGAGAGGGTGCGCGGCTCCTCGACCGCGGCTCCGTCGGGCATGCGGTGGAAGCCGACCACCGAGTCGTAGCTGATGCGGGCCAGCTGGCGGGATGCCTCGAGAGCTTCCTCGCCGTTGCGGGTCAGTAATACCACGTCGCGGTCGCGGTCGACGATCCAGCCCAGGTAGGTCGAGAAGCTGTTCCCCAAGGGGATGGCGTGACTTCCCGGAATGTGGCCGGCCGCGTACTCCTCGGCGCTGCGGGTGTCCACTACGAACGAGCCCTTGGCCAGGTGCGCCTCGACCTCGGCGAGCTCGAGCTCGGCCGGCACCTCGTCGAAGTAGGCGCTGGGTCCGGCCAGGTTGGCGGGGCCCATGTAGCGGTAGTAGGCGGGCCAAGCGTCCAACCCGGCAAGGAGGACCTTCTTGAACTCGTCCTCGTCGTCGAGGAGGAGCGCGAAGTTGGAGCGCTTCTCGTTGCCGATGGTCGAGGTCGAGCCGGCCTCGCAGCTCGACGAGGAGCAAAAGCTGCCGAAGCCGTGCGTCGGCTGCACCTCGACCTCGTCGGCCAAGGTGTCGGCAAGCCTGTGCACGCTGCGGAACTGGCTGCGCGCCAGGAAGTCGGTCATCTCCGGGCCGAGCAGGTCCGGGCGGCCGACGCTGCCATAGAGGAGCGACCCGCCAGTGAACACCGCCGCCTTGCCGTCGTCCGAGACCGCCAGGTAGGAGACGTGGGTAGGGGTGTGCCCGGGCGTGGAGACGACCGTGACCGTAAAGGTGCCCGCCCTGAAGGTGTAACCGTCGCTCACCGGAGTCCGCTCGTAGGAGACCTCGTCGGCCTCGTTTACGAAGTACGGCACGCCGAGGCGCGTGGCGAGCTCGAGGCCGCCGGTCACGTAGTCGTTATGGATGTGGGTCTCGCCCACGGCGCGGATGGTCAGGCCGTTGTCCAGAGCGGCGTCAAGGACGCGGGCGATGTCTCGCTGGGGGTCTATGACAACGGCATCGGTGCCGTCGTGAACGATGTAGCTGCGGTCGCCAAGCTCGGGCGTGTTCAGGATGATGACGTCCAAGTCTGTGATCCTCCCTCGTCTGTTTCGATTATTGCCTATTTGCGAATGTTTGGTGCGCTGGCCGGGCTGCGGTCCCGCCGCTCCACCGAGGTTTGTGCGGTTCGGGTCCTTGTGCTCTGTCCGTCTATTTGTCCGTACATTAGTACAATGGATAGCATACAGCGTTTGAGTGGAAGCGGATTTATGGCAGATATAACCAACTTCAAATCCTTCGTTGGCTTGGGCTTGTACGGGCGGCCGGCCCGATGATGGATTTGGTTCTCGTACTGCTCGGCCTGCTGATGGGCGGCGCTCTCGGGGCACTCGGGGGCGGAGGCTCGATTCTTGCGGTGCCGATGCTCGTCTACATCGCCGGCGAGTCGGTGAAGGTCGGTACCACCGCCTCCTTGGTGGCGGTGGGTGCCGCGGCACTGGCGGGCGCCATCGGGCACTTCTTCGCCGGTCGAGTCAAGGTGGGCAAGGGCCTGCTCTTCGGGGCTGTCGGAGTCGGCGGCTCGCTGCTCGGATCGGCGCTGAACCGCATCGCCGACCCCAACCTGCTCCTGCTTCTCTTCGCTCTCTTCATGATCTTCGTCGGCGGGCGAATGGCCCTCATGGACTCGGGAGGGCCGCGCCGGGCTCAGGCCCTATCCGTCGAGGGCGCTGAGATCGCTGTGGCGGCCGAGAGCCGCTCCACGGCCGCGAAAGCGCTGCGGGTGGTCATCGCCGGCACGGTGGTCGGCTTCCTGACCGGGTTCTTCGGAGTGGGCGGCGGGTTCGTGATCGTGCCCGCTCTGGTTATCGCACTCGATTTCGACATGCCGGAGGCCATCGGAACCAGCCTGCTCGTGATTTCGGTCAACTCCGTGATCTCGCTCGGCGCCCGAATGGGACACATTCACGTCCCCTGGGGAGTGGTTTTGGTCTTCTCGGCCGGCGCCCTGGTCGGATCCTTGATCGGATCGCGCGCGGCCTCCCACTTCCAGGCAGCGGCGCTGAAGCGGGCCTTCGTGGTGCTCATCTTCGCACTGGCCGTCTACATGGGCGCCGACGCCATCGTTCGCATGATGCACTGATCAGGGCGGCTCCCCAGATCGGAAGAGCACAC